>CAILTZ010000364.1 GCA_903837255.1 uncultured Pirellula sp.
ATCTCTTTTTAATTCTATGAGGTACCGATTCCAGACCTCTGCGTTCCCTCCAAGTCCTGGACTTTGGCAGTGTTTTATGAACCGTTCATTCAAATCTTTGTCGCAAAGCAGGTAGTCAACACTTCGGCCCTGCGCGACCATCGCGTAAGCATCGGCGACTATTTTCTCGGTCTGTTCATCGAAGGGTTTGGGCCTTTTCTTTCCTTTGGCGGTGCTCGGTGCGCTTTCGATGGGGTCTTCAGGGCCATCGACAGGCTCACCGACTTGCGCTTGCTCCAATCTCGCCTGAATTTTCTTTGCGTACTCTTCGGAGAGTTCAAAACCCATGAACTGTCGACCTAGTTTCTTGGCGACGCAGAGGGTTGTGCCACTACCTCCGAAGGGATCGAGAACGAGATCTTGAGGGTTGCTCGATGACCGGATGATTCGTGCGAGTAACTGTTCGGGCATCTGGCAACCATGGAAGCCCTCACGTTCCTTGAACGTCCCTGCGACGCGGGCGAAATACCAGGTGTCATGCGTTGGGCTGAAGCTCAGCGGCGCATCCTGCGGGCGAGTGATCCAAGTATTGTCGGGGAGTCGACCGTTTGGATTGGCTCTAGCATCCGCGTAAACCAATTGCCTTGCGGACTGGACTCGTATCTGTGGATTGAGCCGGTTGAAGGTGAAGCGGTTTGGGTTTTTGACGAAATGGAACAGGTGGGTATGGGAACGGCTAAAACCATTCACGCAATTGACCCCGAAGGTGTAGTACCAGATCACCCAACTACGGCAGTGGAAGCCGATTTTCTTTGCCTCGATCTTCAGCTCGGCAGCGTATTCGTCGCCGATGGCAAGCCAAAACGTCCCATCGGGTTTGAGCGCTCGGTGGACTCGTCCGATCCACTCCCGGCTCCATCGCAGGTAGTCCTCTTCCTGTTTCTTGTCATCGTAAACATCGTACTTGTAGCCGATGTTGAACGGAGGGTCCGCAAAGACAAGGTCAACGGATCCCTCATCGAGCGATTGGAGAAGTTCGATGCAATCGCCTTGATGTAGTTGATTTCTTGCTAATGACAATGCTTGTTCCTGCCCCTCGAAAAACTTCCCCTGATCTCGAAGGAACAAATTCTAACAATGAAAAGCCAGACATGGAACGCTTGCTAGCCCAGCTTGTTGCGTTGACAATCAGTCAGATTCGAGCCGGAACTCGACGGCTTGGATTTCGATCGAGGCGTCCGTTGCCAGCGATTCGGCGAGCCGAATCTGGCAAATGCCTTGGCGAGGTTCAAGTTCGATCAGGCCTAATTTGGCCATTTGGAAGTCCTTCATCAGCGATTCGGACTTGCGGGGCACTCGGTCGTTGGCTTGTCCACGCAGGGGCGATTGAAAGGCTTTTTCAATGGTGCCGACGAGTTGTTTGCCGTTGAAATCCATACGGAGCTTGGCCCCGACGGCCGAATCTGGGGCTGTGCAATGGATCCAAAGTGAGTATCGGCCGGCGGTTAGAGGTTCGATGTCCCAGGTGAGCGTATCTTCGGTGCTGCGAATATTCGTAAAAAACGAACAGTTCGGGGCCGTGTCGCTACGTGTCACCGAGGGACCTTTGCATTTCCCGTCCTGGGCGGGTAGCAGAGCTGTGGGCCGCGTGGGATGTCCGATCAAAAACGGCCGCTGGGCTTGGGCCGAGCGAAAGACTTCGTCGCGCCAACGTTTCACATCGGAGGCCATCGATGCGGTGCGGGGAGCATCGGAGGGAGCTAGGTCCGTCTGCTGGGTGGGGTCATTGGATAGGTCGAACAGAGCGCCGTCGGGATCGAGCAAGTATTGGTCTTGTCGCATCGCGATCC
Source organism: uncultured Pirellula sp. (assembly GCA_903837255.1). Lineage (GTDB taxonomy): Bacteria > Planctomycetota > Planctomycetia > Pirellulales > Pirellulaceae > JBKCUI01. The sequence goes on from CAILTZ010000364.1 coordinate 1,830, forward strand.
GCCCTGACCATTGGCTAAATAGGCTGCGCGATATCTTGGGCGCATTTCGATCGACGAGTTGTTTCGCGATGCTGATGCCATCGAGAGGATGGTTGGGGTCTGGTTCGAAAGGGATATTGGCAAGTTCGCAAAGGGTAGGGGACAGGTCGACTGCGCCTGAGAGTTGATCGACGCGTTGTCCGGGCGGGATTTTTCCTGGCCAATGGATGATCAGTGGGGAGCGAACTCCTCCTTCGTCGACGGTTCCTTTGCGGCCCTTCATCCCTGCGTTCCATCGAAAGCTGTTGGGTCCGTTGTCGTTGAAGTAGACGATGATGGTGTCGTCTCCAAGTTTGAGCTGATCCAAAAGATCGAGCAGTCGGCCGACGTTCCAATCGATGTTTTCGACCATAGCGATGGCTGCTCGGGTGGTTGGTTCGTCTTCTTTTTCAGCAGGCCTTCCCTCGTGAAAGAACTTCAGAGTTCGGTCTTTGACGCGGTCCATGTAAGGGTCCGGGACCTGCATCGGCGAGTGCGGGGTGTTGAAGGCGACGTAGCAAAAGAAGGGTTCCGCAGCATGCTTGCGAATGAACTCGATTGCATGATCGGTAAAGTCGTCGGCGACAAAGCCGTTGCCACGAATGCTGATACCGTTTTGTTCCAAGGGAGGTGAGAAATAGTCACCCCAGTGTCCTGAGCAAAATCCGTAGAAGTCATCGAAACCGCGACCGTTCGGATGGTAGGGATACTGAGAGCCATTGTGCCATTTGCCGAACGCTCCGGTCGCATAGCCATGAGATTTCAGACGATCTGCAATGGTGACTTCGTCCAAATCCAAGCGTTCGTCGCCTTGGGTTACCCCCATGGCACTTCCTCGGGGATGGTATCTGCCGGTGAGAAACTCGGCACGCGTCGGAGCG
>CAILTZ010000365.1 GCA_903837255.1 uncultured Pirellula sp.
AGTTTATGCAAGCCCACCCAAATATTTCTGTCAAATTTTCTTTTGGCTCATCGTCAACGCTTGCGACGCAGATTGCATCAACCCATTGAAAGGGATATTCCACATGAGCTTCTTCCACTTGGTCGTCGGTAGATCATCGGTCAAATAAGCTTCGATCCCCGAGGCGACCATGTCGGCGAGAATCTGCTCGAGGACTCGTGCATCAGGACCCGGATCCTTGCCCTCGATACCCCGATAAGCTCCAAAGACAATCCTTCCGTAGTCTAGGTGACGGATGTGGCCAGGACCAACTTTGTTGGAACACAAAAAACAACAACCTCCGGCCACCCGCTTTGGACCGACCATCCTGCTGGCCGTCTGCTCGACGTTCAATCCGTTTTGCAAAACCAGCAAGATCGACTCGGAATGCAAAATAGGAACGAGCAATGCTTCGAGCAAATGGTTCTGAGTGCTCTTGAGCCCAATGATCGCCACATCGCATTTGGGCATGTCTTGCGAACACCCATAAGCATTGATCTTGGGAAGGTGAAAATCCCCTCGTTTGCTATCGACTCGCAATCCATGCCTGAGCACATGCTCATAGTCCGAGCGGAGCAAAAAGTGTATGTCGAGCCCTTGGCGAGCCATCAAGCCACCGTAGTACCCTCCCAACGCTCCGGTCCCAATGACCGCGTACTTGATATCCATCAGCAAATCCAAAAAATACAATCCAACCCGCCCCAGCGGGATCCTCAAAACTTTGCAAGAACCACAATTCTAACAAACGTTCGGAAAACGCTAAGCGGCAGGAAATGCTGATGGGCTGAAATCATCCAAGGTTAATTATTCATCCGCACGTTTTTTGGCCAACCACCACCGTCCATTGGATAGATAAAACCAAGGGACTGTGGATCACTCGACGCTCGACCGACTCGGATATAAAGTCACTATCCGAGGGCTGATAAGGATTGCTTTGCGGCTGAGAATCCATGCTGTGTGCTCGAAATCCTAGGTCTTTCGCCTCAATTGATCGATCAATACAGCCATCAAAATGATCCCACCAAATACCACCTTCTGCGCGTAACTGTCGATCTGCATGAGATTCATCCCATTCTCAATCACCGCGATGATCAACGCCCCGATCAGAGTCCCAAACATGCTACCGTGGCCGCCTCGCAATGATGTTCCTCCCACCACCACCGCCGCAATCACATAGAGTTCGTACATCATCCCATATTTCGCATCGCCGGTACCAAGTCGACTAGCCATCACCAAACCACCTAACCCGGCCAAGAGCCCAGAGACCCCATAAGCACCAGCAGTGATCCAACCAACCCTCACTCCGCACAACCTCGCAGCGACCTCGTTCCCCCCAATCGCATAAAGAGAACGTCCAAAGATCGTGCAAGCCATCACTCCATGCGCGATTCCAAATATCAGCAGCATCAGCCACACCGCAACCGGAATCCCAACCCAGTTGCCTCGCCCGAGCCACACAAAAAAATATGGCACCTGATCGATCGATTGGCCTCGCGAGATCATGAATGCCATCCCACTGGCGATCATCATCATCCCAAGCGTCGCGATGAAGGGTGGAATCTTAAACCCAACAATCATCCCTCCGTTGATCCATCCGCAAACTCCACACAATGCCACTCCCACGAGCCCAGCCCCCACAACCCCTAGCCCGGTCGCATGGACACCACCAAAATAATCACGGATCAAAACCGTTGTCACCACCGAGGACATCGCAATCAAACTGCCGACCGATAAATCAATCCCGCCGGTGAGTATCACCAACGTCATCCCCACCGCCAAAATCCCAATCTCGACGATCCGATTCACGACGTTGATCAAGTTCTGACGCTTGAGAAAATTCGGCCAACGCGATCCTCCAACCACCGTCAACTGGATCTTCTGACCAGGGAACTTGCTCTCGATGTCCTGAAACAATACCCAATTCCGAGCGCCAGGGGCCAGTATCAATTCCATCTCTTGAACGCCTTGTGATTCAATCCTCTTGCGTATCTCCTGGGGCGTTCCGAGCCATACCCTTTCCTCAGGGGATCTCACACCAGCGATCTTCCATGCCTGTGCAAACTCATCAGCAAAATCCTCATCCTCCGGACTCTGACTCCCGACAACCATCGTCCCCCACTGCATCGGTGCTCGGTGATCACTCCAAACCTCACGCACCGCCTCCTGGGGGGTCGGCTGCTGCTCGCGGACGGTCATCACAGAAAAAAATATGCACAGGCCCAGCAGGACCATCACCATCGAGTACTTCGAAAACAAATCCTCAAACCAAGTCATCTTTTGTGTTCTTATGCCCCCGAAACGCCCTATTGTGAATGAAAACCCCAATGTGAATGCCAGCATTGTAGCTCCTTTTCCAAGTTTCGTTGGGCTTGACATCAAACCCCCTATTTTGACATCCTCCGGCTCCTCGTAAGCCGTAAGTCCGTTTGCCTGACGACCCAGAATATTCATGAAACCGTTTTGGAACGCGATCCGCGATTCGCTACACCATGCACCATCGCTGGTGCTGGCTACCCTATGCTCCGTAGGGATAGCTTTTCTCTGGGGTTCGAACATCGGGGCCCTCTACCCAGTGGTCGAGATGACCCTCAACGGCGAATCGATTCAATCATGGCTCGAAAAAGGTGCACAGGCAGCAGATGCCGAATCGCAGGCGCTCAACGTGCAGTTGGCCGCAAAGCCCGCGAACCTATCCGAAAAAGATCGCAGTGCCCTCGAGCGTCGGGCCACCCAATCTGCCCAGACTCGTGACTACAAACTTTGGCTGGTCTCTTGGGCTGACCGAATCCTGCCCCGCAACCCCTTCCAAACCATCTGTTGCATCATGGGACTGCTGATGGTCTCGACGCTGATCAAGCACGCGTTGATGCTGACCAACGACTTGCTCATCGGCCATGTCTCGACGAGCATCGTGCGCGATTTACGCATGAGGGTCTTCGATTCGGCACTGGCGATGGATCGCAAAACCTACCAAGCTTACGGGACCAGCGGTCTTCTAGCCGCTATCACGGCCGCAGCCGACGGCCTGACTGCCGGATTGATCCATCTGTTCGGTGCCGCCATTCGAGAGCCATTGCGCATCGCTTCATGCTTGATCATGGCCAGCCTGATCAACTGGCGTTTGCTGCTGCTATCCCTAGTTCTTGCTCCCCTGCTAGTTGCAATCGTCGTGTTCTTCAATCGCAAGATCCGTCGGGCAGCCTCGGGAATCCTCAGTCGCAACGCCGGTTTCCACGAAGTGCTCCTGGAAGCTCTCAGCAATGTTTTCACCGTCCAAGCCTTCACGATGGAACCCTATGAGCGGGAACGCTTTCGGCAGTGCACCAAGGATATGAAACGCGTGCAGTTGAAGATGGTTTTCTGGACAGGGGTCGGCAAGCCATTCACGGAACTCGTCGGCGTGGCGATGGTCGCTATCACCGTCTGCGCCGGAGCGTATCTGGTGGTCAACAAACAGACGCACCTGCTGTTCCTGAAAGTCTGCGATACGCCGATGTCGGTCACCGACCTGCTGATCTTTTTTGGACTGCTGATCGGAGCCAGCGACCCACTTCGAAAACTCTCGGGCGTGTCTGTGATGATCTACCAAGGCATGGTATCCTCGGAGCTGCTCTACGGGATCCTCAATGCCAAGCCCGTCTTGCCGGTGCCAGCCGAACCCAAGAAACTCCTGGGACGCCACCACCAACTGAGCCTCAAAGACGTCAGTTTTCACTACCACCCGAGCCAGCCGGTTCTCTCGAACGTCTCTCTGGAAATCCCGTTCGGAAAAACCGTCGCGCTGCTGGGCTCCAACGGGAGCGGAAAATCAACCCTGATCCAACTCTTGTGCCGTTACTACGACCCGGTTTGCGGATCGATCCAACTCGATGATATCGATCTCAAAGAACTTGCACTATCCGATATCCGCCAGCGTATCACCTTGGTCAGCCAAAGCACGGAACTCTTCAACCGCAGCGTCTTTGAAAACATTCAGTATGGCAATCCTAACGCCACCAAAGAAGAGGTCGAGATCGCGGCTCGTTTGGCACATGCCCACGAATTCATCACCAGTTCCCTCTCGGATGGCTACGAAACGATCGTCGGACAAGCTGGCCAGAAACTCAGCGGAGGTCAACGCCAACGCATCGCGCTTGCACGAGCAATCTTGCGCAAACCCGAAATCCTTATCCTTGATGAATCGACCAGCCAAATCGACATGGCCAGCGAGATTCAAATCCGAGAAACGCTTCAGGCCATGAAAGGCCAAATGACGATCCTGATCATCACCCACCGCGAAGCCCTGATCGCCTTGGCCGACGAAGTCTACAGCATGCAGGCCGGTGTGTTGGTCCAGACTGCTCACGAATCGCAAGAGATCAAACGCAACGCAGCCTGAGCCGCCCAAGGCTACTTGCGCAACGTCATTAGGTACTCGACAACATCGATCAGTTCCTGCTCGCTTATGAGCTCCTGGAGATTCTCCGGCATAAGCGACTTTTCTTGCTTTTGCAACTCATCGAGATCCCCCGTTTGAATCATTCGCTCGATCCCCTTGGCATCCTTGATCGTCACCCCTTGGGCCGTCCTCGATACGAGCAATCCGGTGATGACCTCGCCATCGTCGGTGCGCGCCGTGTAAGCCTCATAGTTATGGCTGATCCCGGCGCTGGGTGCGAGAATCGATACGAACATCGCATCGCGAGTGAGTTTGTTGCCGATCTCCGTCAAACTCGGACCGACGTTCTTGCCTTCATTGCCCACCATATGACACTGCGAACAAGTCGCTGCGCCGAAGTAGACGTTCTTGCCGTTGCCCGCATTGCCTCGCTTCTTGACAAGCTCTTCGAGGGGTGGCAAGGGCTTTTGCGAGGTCTTGAGCATCGGGAACAACGCTTCGGCCGCCTGCCGAACCTCAGCATTATCGGAAGCCCTCAGGGTCGGTCCCAACAGCGGTCTGCTCTCGGCGGGCAAACGATTGCTCTTGGCAAGCTCAACCAAATAAACGTGGTTGGCCTTGTTGCGAGACAAACCCACAGCCGACTCCACCTTGATGCTCTTGGTTGCAAAATCAGAATCCAATAGACTCATTTGCAAATTGGTGGCCTCCTTGCGATTGCTCAGCGCCAAAACCTTGGACAATGCCACGACTGTTTCGCTGGGCTCCTTGGACATGAGCTGAAT
>CAILTZ010000366.1 GCA_903837255.1 uncultured Pirellula sp.
CCCTTCGAGCATCTCGAACTGTACCCGATCCAATGAGCGTTTCGCAACAGCCAAAACCATGGCGTACGCAAGATCGAAAAGATTGTGTGAAGCGATCCCTAATTCAACGGCCTGTAGACGTTCCGGCTCCATCCCATACTTGAGCATCCGCTTGTAGTTCGCATCGGTCTCAAGTTTGGATCGGTAGGGTGCCTGTGGCCATCCCCTGAGCGATGCCTCGACGCGTTCCATCTCCATATTGGCACCCTTGACGATTCGAATCGTTACCGGAGCCCCACCGCGACTTACACGCCTCGTCGCCCACTGCGTGATGGATTGTTGCACCAGAGCCGCATCGGGCACGTATGCCTGCAACGCGATACCAGCACGGACTCTTTCCATCCCAGGCCGATCGAGCGTGCCTTTGAAGATTTCCGCCGTCAAGCTCAGGTCCCGATACTCTTCCATATCCAGATAAACGAACTTGGGAACCTCGGTCCGATCTGGACGCAGGAATCTTTCTTTCGCTGCGGCTCGATAAAGAAGTTCCAGACGGTCCGAGACCATGCGGATCGTATGCTCGCGGGCCAAGACGGAGATTTGGGAATACAAGGTGGAAATTTTGATCGATACACATTCGATCTCTGGCATCTGCAGGGCTGCCAAATAGCGATCCAGCCGCTTGCGGCACTCCTGTTCCCCGAGGATAGCCTCCCCAAGGAAATTAACGTTCATCCGCACCCCTTCGCGGGACCGATCGGAAAGGTGGCCTCGAAGTTTGTCCTCCTCCGCAGGCAGGATCACATTGGCTGTCTCTTTCCGCATCTTCTCTTTGACCAACGGGACAGCCACCCCCGGAAGGTACTCACCGAAGGATTGAAAGCCCTTCAGAAGCGCTTGATCGAACATGCTGAAGAAACGCGGGACTCCTTGGACGTCCAAGATATGAACCATTTGATCGACAACCCGTCCCGGAGAATCGCTGCGGAAACTCTGGTCGGTGATCTGGGCAAGCGTTGCCTTGTCCTCAGGGTGCTGTAGCATCCGATCGAGCTCGGCTTGTTGGCGTCGTTCGGCTGGCGTCTGGAGATTCGAGGCTCTTTTTTGAAGTGCTTTAGCCAACTCGATAGCGGCCTGCTCGAGTCGCTGGTCGTCGACCGACAGGATGCCATCTCGAAATTCCGGCGGAAGTACCTTTTCGACGCTCTGGACGCTCAAAGGCTGATTGCTAGTCATGTCGCTCATAGGGACTCTCGGGCGCTCTTACGGGCCTTGCGATTAGGGAAGATTCAGGTCTTGCCTTCAGGAGCGATCAATCGAGCCAGTCGTTGTCTTTCAATCGCTCTGGGACATACTTTTCAGTCACGTAACTGATGTCGCGGCTGATCAATGCTTCAACCTCCAACTTGAAGTCGTTGGTCAACATTTGCTTGATCTCCGCCTGCCAATGCTTCTTCTCCGAAAACCATGGATACGACGCGATCTGCTTGGCTCGCTTCTTGTCCTTGTCGTCGAGTTTAATCGTGACGTCATTCTTGAGTTGGCATCTCTCGAAGTCGGTGCTGCGAAGCCCGATGAACTTGGCCTCGGGAATCGCCATCCGCATGCTCTCAAAAGCCAGATTGATCGACCCTTGCTTGATGACCGAATAAATGTAGTATCCCCACGGATCATTATCTAGAAGGCAAAACACAGGGAGTTTGTACTCGGAGTGAAGCCGATAGAGCAACCGTCTGACGCCCCGAGAGGGTTGTCCGGCACCATGCGATACAATGCATTTGTGCTTTTGCCAGAACTTGTCCTCGTTGAACCTCTGCCAGACGGTACCTTTTTCGACATGCAAAATGAACTTCGCATCGCATCGCTTGATCTTGAGTCGATCGGGCTCGACAATGCTAGGGATGGGATACCCGGCGGCTCCCATCCGCGCTGCATCCAACTCGTTTTCGCCATCGATAACCACCAGCGGTCCAGCTAGATTTCCACGAGGCTCGGCATACAGATGCAACTCCTCTCGCATCGCCCCAGTGATGACCTCCAGGTCTTCGATGATCGTATCGGACTCGCTCTGATCCTCGAACGTGTTCTCCTTGGTCCCCTCGATGTTGTGCTTGAGCATGTAGTACATGCCTCGGATGCTCGTCGATTTGCCCTGACGGATAAGTTTCGAACAACCGCTTCCCACCAAAATCGTCTGCATATAAGCCCGAGCTTGGTTGAGATTGAATAGCTCCCTGCGATTGGTTTTGGCTCCCATCTCAATGAGCCGCTTGCGGCGATTGTATTGGGAGTTTGAGAGGGATCGCGATGGGACCTCCAAATAGGGATCTCTTCGCTTTTTGGCCACTTCGGCCACGGCGGCCGCAAGCCGCTGAAGCTTGGTCATCGTCTCGATGTCCCGACCCTTGATCGGTACCTCTTTGACCTCTTCTACTACCGTCGTTCGCTTCGCTCGTTTTGCCATCTTTTTCCCCATGAATGTTCGTCAAGAACCCAAGTTTTACTGATCTTTTGCGTTCCTGGCTAGCACCACGAACCCCTCCTGTGATTTAATCACACTTTAGGCCGTCCCCAACCACCCGATTCCCATCTCATGATGCTCCCAGGCTTGTTTCGATCCTTGAAGTGCTTTGCCCAAACCCAACTCGCCGGTCAGATCCGCTGCGCTTGCTTAACGTCGATTCTTCCTCTGCTGTGCATTCAAGCTTGCTCGGCCCAAGATTCTAGCAAGGAGCGTTTTGCCCATTGGATCGAACAAGCCCCTCCAGGAATCAAACGCTTGATCGATATCGGCCAGGTCACCTTCGATACCAACGATCCTTTGCTAGCTGACAACCACAAACAAGGCTTAACGCGTTTTCAGTTTGAGTATCAGTATCGATATCGCTTCAATGAACCTGCCTCGCTTGGCCCAAACAATAGGCAATCTCAAAACCTTACCGTCTCGGTCAACATCCAGGTTTCCGAGGTGAAACTGCTCCACCAAGTCATTTTGAAAACTTACTATCAACCAGAAAAGCCCTGGACCTCACGCCTCCTCCAGCACGAATTCGACCACGTTTCGATCAGCACCGACCCGCGACTGAGAATCCTCTTGAAAAAATGCCTCGGTGCTCCTCTCCGATTCGAAATCCCAACCCAGCCACCCACGGACCCACTTGCCCAAGACCCCTCGGCTTTGCCTTTGGATAAACGCATCGCTCGAAAGATCCAGGAGTTGATGGACCAACGGGTCAAGGAACTTGAACGAATCACCCAAGCCTTGAACGACCGATTCGATCGAGAGTCTGCCCAAGGTGCCGAGAGTATCACCGCAAGAGATTCGTTTTTCTCAGATTTTTTCACGCGAGACCAACTCCAAAAATCTGAATTCAAATTCCCGGAAATTCTCGATGATTATGCCAAGTCCATCGCCAAAGCCGACTGGCAGGAACACTACCGTTGGAATGCACCCCCCTGATTTTCGGGATTGACTTTTCACTCTCGCCTGAAACCGTTTGCATCTTGCTTGGATCTCGGAACGAACTAGCCTCTGACCGCTCTTACCAGCGTTTCGTTTTTTGAATGGACTCACATCACTCTGCCGTACATCGCCCCGCCGGCTGGCTGCAAACTAGCGGTGCGTTTTTCCTGCACTTTCTTTCCCTAGGTTTTGCTGTCTTTCCTCTGCAAACGCATTTGCGACAGGTCCATTCGCCACCGACGGCGAGCCTGATCGCGAGTGTGATCCCTATCGCCGGACTCCTGACCTTTTTTATGTTCGGATTCGCAGAACGACGAAGCTGGACGAAATACCCCGGACGGCTTTTGCTCGGGGCCGCGATCGCCGCCGGGCTCCTTCAATGCACCCTGGGTTGGCAGCTTGCAAACACCCTCTCGGGTCGCAGTATCCTGCCCAGTTTCCTCGAGACCGCGTTGTGCTTATTGGCCTTGGCTTGCGCTCATGCCTGTTGCATGAACCTGCTGAACCATCTTGCACTGGCCAACCTCGGAAGCCATGCCTACTCGGCTCGAGCCGCCGGCAGCGCCGGCTACATGGTCGCGATTCTAGCGACCGCAGCGCTGCTTTCCGACGAGCAAATGGTAATCGATTACCACCTGTTTCTCGCCGCCGCCTGCGCTACGGCGCACATCCTCTTTGTGGCAGCCATTCTTCTAACCGATCGACAACCCAACGCCCCAAAACTCTCCTCGAATCGATCTGTAGCACCTGCTTCAGCACCCGCTTCGGCCTCCGACCAATTACCAAAATATGAGGTTACCTCCAACCCCTGGCGATGGAGAGCGCTGATCCTGCTGGTCTCCATGACGTCGTTCTGCGAAGGTGCCTTCGGGCTCTATTCCCACGAGTTCCTCACAACCAAGTACGGAGACCTTGGCTATTACCTGTTCGCCGTGTGCATCCTGCTCGAGACGGTCCTGCTGATGTGCTTGCCATTCCTACCGAAGATCCGCCAACGACTGCTTTTTGTAGGTCCGCTGGGCTGGCTGCTATTGCTCTCGGGGTGCTTGATCGCCCAGGCGGGTTGGCCGATCTTCGGCACCCTGGCGCTTGCCATGGCACTGAATTGCCCTTTTCAAGTCTCCTGCAATGAAAATGCCTATGCGATGCGACCGAGAATCACCGGGCTGGCGACCATCGCGCTTGCGCAAACCGCAGGCGTGTTTTGTTCTCAATGGGCCTCGGCAATCTTGAATCGATTCGTTCTGCTCAATTCAAATCTTCCACCTTGGACGATTCTCTGGAGCATGAGCCTGTGCATCGCTACCGCGGGCCTGGTCCTTGCCGTGGCAATCCGCAAGTCGAACGACTAAATCGCTTCAACTTGGCAATCGAGCAATTGGACGCTGATGCCCTGTCCCATGCAGCGCACTGAGATCAGAAGTCGAAGTTGATTCTCTCGGCGAATGACAACACCTTCGAATCCCTTGAAAGGCCCGGACTTGATCCGCACCGGATTACCAGGCTCAAGTTTGGATTCGGGAAACACCGGCTCGCCGGTTTGAATGGCCCGATAGATGCGCGATATGTCCTCGACGAACTGTTCGTTGTTGGAGACCTCCAAGGTCTTGCAAACCGATCCACTCGAAATCGCCTTGTAACGTGTATCGGCATCTCCATAGAGGAACACATAGTTGGAGAATAGTGGCACAAAAGCCGATCGAAGCCTCCCCTGCGGACTCCGGTATCGCTTCTCAACCACCGGTGCATAAAACGGAATCTCGTCGTCAATGAGCCTCCGCATCAGCTTCTTCTCGCAACGGGGCAACGTGTGCATCGCCCACCACCCTTTGCCATTACCGGCTGGCAACTCCCCCAAAGTCTCAAAGAGATTCTCCGGGAAAATGTCCTTCTCTTGTTTTAGAAGCGGCATCGTTTTTTCGCTGTCCCAAAAAGCCATCCACACCAAGGCGTTTTCTGATCGAATTCATCGTATCCCAAGACCCCAGCTTTTGAAGTCCTTTCGATGAAGTTGCACCTGAAACACCATGGACCTCCAACTAGACGGTCTAGTCGGCGAGGGCGGTACAATCGTCAATCCCCTCGTGCTTCGGCTAAAATTATCCCTTTAATCCGTCTAGCGTCCGAAGGTTGCAAGGCGATACTATCGATGATTATTCTTAGAACTTTCTTGCAAGCCTAGCTTTCTGGGCCAGAAGGCTCGACGACGGAATTGTCCCAGACCTCATCTTCGCGGGTAAGGATGCCCAACATGAAAACGGTTCGATCCTCGAACACCCCCTACCCGGCGGCGCATCTTGCTCTCCTAAGCTGCATTCTGCTGAGCGGGTGCCAAGCCTCTCGCTATGCGGAAAGGTTTGGCCTCGGGACGATCGATCGGCAAAAGGCCAAAGCGGCTGATTTCGATCCTTATCCCCTAAACGATATCGGTCCGAGCGTCGTCGGCGGCCGACCACCGGGTTTCTTCAATCCGCTCCCAGAACCGAGACGCAACGAACTTCTGGGCAAGAACTCGGCTTACGGTGCACCCTACCCAACGCGTTAGTTCGTTGTAGCAATCAGCCGTCTCGAAGTTGCAACGCTAAACCGGTTGCTCGATCAGGGGTTTCTGCCAGCACCGTCAAGTGCCCCATCTTACGCCCCACCCGAGACTCCGATTTCCCGTACAAATGCAAATGGGCTCCGGGATGCGACAGGACCTTGGTCCAATCCGGTGATCGTCCTTCGGTCCATAAATCTCCCATGAGATTGACCATCGCCGCAGGACGACACTCGGAGACATCCCCTAGCGGTAAATTGCAAACCGCGCGGACCTGCTGTTCGAACTGGCTGACCGTACAAGCCTCCATGGTCAAATGACCTGAATTGTGAGGTCGAGGGGCAAGCTCATTGACAAGCAACGCTCCATCCTTGTCGACGAACATCTCCACACAGACTAAACCCTCGAGCAGCAGCGACTCGGCGATGCCTCGCGCAATCTCCGATGCTCGAGACTCTACCTTGCACAATTCACCCCTTGCCGGCACCGTCGTCAAATCAAGGATATGGTTGCGATGCGCATTGGTGAACATCGGGTAAGCCTCGACTTGGCCACCCGGATTGCGGGCCACCAAAACCGAAACCTCGGCCACATACTCGATCCACTTCTCGGCAATCAAAGGCTCAGGGCCTAGCACGTCCAAGGCATCGTTCCCCTGGGCTGCATTGACCACTTTGCGCTGTCCCTTGCCGTCATATCCACCCGAAACTGTCTTGATGACCAGCGGCCAACCCAGCACTCCTGCAGCATGCAACACATCGCCGTAACTGCGCACTTCATGGAACGGGGTAACTGGAAAACCCAAGTCCCTTAGGGTGGTCTTCTCTTTCAATCGATTCTGCGCGACGGCCAGCACACGGCGCCCAGGCCTTACAGGGACAAACTCCTGCGCCGTATCGACTGCCACCAATGGAATGTTCTCAAACTCGAGCGTCGCAACATCGATCCTCTTGGCAAACGATTTGATCGCTTCGATATCCGTGTACTGACCGACCACACTCTGTGCAGCGACCTGCGCCGCTGGGCTGTCGGCCTCGTCGGTAAATACGACGACTTGGTAGCCTAGCCGCTGGGCTGCATGGCAAAACATCCGTCCAAGTTGTCCGCCACCAAAGACTCCAATCGTCCCGCCTGGTAATATCGATTTGTTGCGATCTAGCGTCATGTGTGCCAACTCCCGCTACCCTAACTATTTCGTGGAATGACATCGTCGAGCACCCCTTGGGTTTGCTTTTGATGGAACTCTTCGAGCTTTCTACGCAGCTGATCATCATCAAGAGCCAAGATCCGAATAGCCATCAACGCGGCGTTCTTTGCTCCCGAAGCTCCAATCGCAAGCGTTCCGACCGGAACCCCACCGGGCATCTGCACGATGCTTAAAAGCGAATCTAGCCCCGATAATGCTCTGCTCTCGACGGGCACCCCCAAGACCGGTAGCACGGTGCTGGCTGCTACCATCCCGGGCAAATGTGCCGCCCCCCCAGCTCCGGCGATGATGATCTTGAGCCCACGCCCAGAGGCGGCCTGGGCATACTGAAACATCCACTGCGGGGTCCGGTGCGCCGAGACGATCCGATGCTCATAGTCGATATGGAATTGGTCGAGGATTGCACAAGCCTCCCGCATCGTTGCCCAATCGCTCTGCGAGCCCATGATCACCCCAACCCTGGCGTTGGTCTTGCTCAGCAAATCCTCCACAACAATTCCTCCCTAGTACAACCTTTGGACCCAGTAAAACTTTTGGACAAAACACTTAGATCTACCCCAAGTCAATCCGGCGAAATCATCGACGGCCCATCCCCAATCGTCTTTTCGTACCGACCATCCCCCGACTTGACATACTTGGTAAACCCATGCTTGGCCAATTTGTTGTCGCTGATCGATTTCTTCATCGTCCCATCTGACCACAATCCACCGATGGCTGTCCGGGCCGGAATCCGCCGAATCCGAACACCCGTATCGGGATGCCTGGACAGTGGTTCTTCGCTCATCTGCTGAAAAAACTCGTAGGTCGCACCGTCACTACCGTCCTCGTGGACTTCTTCGTAAACGTAGATTGGCATAAGTCACCTGATTGCTCAAGAACCCAAAAATCGCTGGATTTCCCCCCCAGCAACACCTGCGAAAACCACGTCTCATCCTAAGCGCATTCATCCTTTTGGGCTATAGCTCCCCCGAACTACAATGGTCCTGGCCGTTAAAGTCGGTGCGTTTAGCCCCAACGGACCGATTTCTTGACCAGATTTGCACCCGCTTTTTACTAAATGACTGAACAATTCGTCACCCACTAATCAGACTATAGACGCCCACCCCCGCACCAATCTTCCCGTTTACTCCGAATCCCCATTTTAACACCATGCGTAGCACCCAGTTGTTTGCCCGATCCAAAGATTCGCTAAGTGCACTTGCCGTGGCACTCTCTGTCAGCCTGTTCTCCCCGATCGCTTGGTCGCAAAAAACCGACACTCGACCCGATGCTGGTATCTCGGAGAACAAAATCAACGACTTTCTCCTGACCAATGCTCGTGTCGTGTTGGAACCCGGAGTTGTGATCGAACAAGCCTCGGTGTGGATCGAGGACGGGACGATCGTCCAAGTCGGATCTGCGATCCAACCTCGCCAGGGCCTCCGAGTCATCGACATGACGGGTAAGTCGATCTACCCGGGGCTTATCGACGCCGGTTTGGAAGCTGACCTACCAGAGTTTACCAGCAACCGTGGAACCCCTCACTGGAACCCAGAGATCACCCCCCAGCGATCCGTGGCCACATCAGCTGAAAACCTTGCCAATACCCAAAACCTTCGCCGCGCAGGGATCACTACGGCACTGTTCGCCCCCAAAGATGGGATCATCAAGGGGACAAGCGCCGTGGCAATGACGGCCGATACACCCCTGGCGTCGAACCTCCTGCGCAGCGATGCAGCCATGCACATGCGATTGACAGTGTCACGAAATCGTGGCGCCGCTAGCTATCCATCGAGCCCCATGGGGGCCGTCGCTCTTGCCCGCCAAACACTCCTCGATACCCAATGGTACGACGCTGCATTCCGCGCCTATCGGGCCGCATCGGATTTGCCAAAACCCGAATCGAACTCGGCCCTGGAATCCATCCAAGAACACATCCAACGAGGCAGACTCTTTGTCTTCGATACCCTCAACGAACAATACGCACTGCGCGCTGACTCGTTCGCCAAAGAATTTGGACTCAAAGCTGTCCTCAAAGGATCCGGACAAGAATACCAACTCGTGGAGCTTATCGCAAAAACCGGAAGAACAATCATCCTGCCGGTCAACTTTCCCAAACCACCCAACGTGGCGACTCTCGAAGCTGCCCTCGATGCTGAACTCGAAGAACTCATGCATTGGGAAATCGCCCCAGAAAACCCCGCACGGCTAGATCGCGCCGGTGTCCCATTCGTATTGACCTCCAGCGGACTCTCAGAACCCTCCGAATTGCTCCCCCAAGTCCGAAAAGCCATCGCGCGTGGACTCGATCCAAACAAAGCACTCGCGGCCCTAACCACCAAACCCGCCGAACTTCTCGGTGTGGCCGACCAAGTCGGCAAAGTCCGGCCCGGATTCTGGGCCAATTTCATCGTCGCAAATGGCGATCTGTGGGACGAAAAAACCCGGATCGAAGAGGTTTGGGTACGCGGCCTTCGCCCCGCAGCCTCCTACAAAAATGACATTGAAATCGATGGACTATGGGATATCGCTATCCTCGATGCCCGCTCGTTAAACCAACCGACCAAACCCTCGTTCGGAACCTTCCAACTGTCGATCAAAGACTCGACTCGCAAAATTGCCGCCTCCTTGATTCTCCCTACACCTGCAGCACCGGCAACACCTCCAGCACCGGCAGACCCGGCAGACCCGGCAGCACCTGCAGACCCGGCAGCACCTCTAGCACCGGCAGCACCGGCAGCTCCGCCAGCTGCAACTCCAGAACCGGCCCCACCTGAAAACAAACCCCAAGAGGATGCTCCCAAGCAGGATACTCCCCAACCAGCAGAGGCCAAACAAAAGCCCAAAAAGGATCCCACCGGCGATATCAAGCTCACCACTCCCCGCTGGTCGGACCTGACGCTCAATGCCAAAGTCCCGGCAAAACTACTCCTACCCGAAACATCCCAACCAGCCACCGATGGAGTGGCCCTCCTTTCCATGGCCCTCATCGGCCAAGCAGAAAATCCAAACCTGCTGATCGGAACCGTGCAACTGCCCGACGGAACCGAATGGATCCTTCGAGGAACCAAAGCCCCTATCGCAAACCAACCCCCCAAGGATCAAAAAACAGACGCGAAAAAGCCAGATGACAAGAAGCCAGATGACAAAGAAAACAAGAGCGCAACGATCGCCTCAATGCGATACCCGTTTGCTTCCTTTGGCCATGAATCAATCCCCGAACAACCCGATGTCCTGGTCATCCAAAACACCACCCTGTGGACCTGCGGATCTGCAGGAATCCTACGCGATGCAGACATGATCGTTCGCCGTGGAAAGATCGAAGCCATCGGAATCGATCTGCCTGTTCCTCAAGGGGCCCAAGTCATCGACGGTTCGAAGTTTGAAGTCAGCCCAGGTCTCATCGACTGCCACTCGCACATGGCCACCGATAGCGGTGTGAACGAAGGTACCCAAGCAGTCACCGCCGAGGTCCGCATCGGTGACTTCATCAACGCCGAAGACATCACCATCTACCGCCAACTCGCCGGTGGTCTGACGGCTGCCAATGTCCTGCACGGTTCGGCCAACCCCATCGGGGGACAAAACCAAGTGATCAAGCTCCGTTGGGGAAGACCTTACGAGGAACTTAAATTCCAAGGTGCTCCGGCAGGTGTAAAGTTCGCCCTTGGCGAAAACGTCAAGCAAAGCAACTGGACCGACACCAACCGGACCCGCTACCCGCAAAGCCGTATGGGGGTCGAGCAGCTTTTCCGCGACCGCTTCAACGCCGCGCGGGACTATGACAAGTCATGGAAGGAATGGAATCACTCCCCCAAAGGCCTGCCGCCTCGCCGTGACCTAGAACTCGATGCGATCGCGGAAATACTTCGTGGGGAGCGATGGATCCACTGCCACAGCTATCGACAAGACGAAATCCTGGCCCTGATCCGCGTATGCGACGAATTTGGAATCACCATCGGGTCGCTTCAGCACATCCTCGAAGGATACAAAGTCGCCGATGCCATCGCCAAACACGGTGCGACGGCCTCCTCGTTCTCCGACTGGTGGGCTTATAAGTTCGAGGTCTACGACGCGATTCCCTTTAACGGGGCTCTGATGCATCAGCAAGGCATCGTCGTCTCATTCAACTCCGACGATGCAGAACTCGGCCGGCACATGAACCACGAAGCCGCCAAAGCGGTCAAGTACGGTGGTGTCGATCCCCATGCCGCGTTGCAATTCGTCACGCTCAACCCCGCCAAGCAACTCCGTATCGATCAACATGTCGGCTCCCTCGAGGTCGGTAAAGACGCAGACTTTGCCCTCTGGAATGGCTCTCCGCTTTCGGTGCGGTCCCGGTGCGAACAAACCTGGATCGATGGACGAAAGTACTTCGATCGACAGCTCGATGCCCAACTGCGAACCCGCGATGCACAGATCCATCGCAAGCTCATTCAAAAAGTGCTCGATAGTGGCGAGGCCGCCTCGGAACGGAGCTCACTGGCCGATGACCCGTCTCGGCTCTGGCCAAACCACGATGAATACTGCCATCACCACCACGATGAAAATGATCAATCCCAAAGCGGGAACCATGAACATGGTCACCACGAGGAAATGGAAAGCTTGGGGCAAGAGTCCTCGAAGCAACGCTAATCGCCAAGCCCTGTACCTTATCCTGTTTTCCAATCAAAAAGTTATTCCTTCAATCTAAAAACCATCATCATGAAACGTACGATTCACCTTCTTTGGTCTCGCCGAGCAGCCTCCATCGCTCTGTGCTCAATGATCGCTGCAGGAGTCCTGCAACCCTCGAGCCTTGGCTCCGACCAAATCCCAGGCGCTCCGCAAAAACAACCGATCCTGATCCAAAACGCGGTCCTACATACGGTTTCCAACGGGACTCTCGTCAACCATTCACTGCTGATCAAAGAGGGCAAAATCGCTGAGGTCGCTCCCTCGATCGCGGCTGAGCCAAACTATGAAGTCATCGATGCCCAAGGCAAACACGTCTACCCTGGGCTCTTTGATTCCCTGTCCTACTTAGGCCTCGTCGAAATCGATTCGGTCAACGCCTCAATCGACAACGCAGAAACCGGTAGTCTCAATCCAAACGTCCGAGCCAACACGGCGTTCAACCCCGACTCCGAAGCGATCCCAGTGGCTCGAGCCAACGGTGTTTTGTTTTCCCTGGTAAGCCCCACCGGAGGCTTGGTCTCGGGGCGATCGGCCGTCATGCAACTCGATGGCTGGACCTGGGAAGATATGACCCTCCGCGGGGATACCACCATGACGATCCAATGGCCCCGTTTCGGTGCCGCACAAGGTCGAGGACGGGGGCCTAGAGGCCCAAGGGACGCGGAGCCAGG
>CAILTZ010000367.1 GCA_903837255.1 uncultured Pirellula sp.
CAAACAGCCAGGCGGATCTCGGAGATCTCCGCCTACACTCTTAACAGCCAAACAGCCGGGATCGGACGGATCGGACTTTAAGACCAGGACAGGATCACTTTGCCCGAGTTGCCTTGCTGCATGACTTCGAATCCTTTTTCGAACTCGGTGTAGTCAAAACGGTGCGTGATCACCGGCGAGATGTCCAATCCGCTTTCGAGCATCACGGTCATCTTGTACCAGGTCTCATACATCTCTCGTCCGTAAATGCCTTGGATGTTGAGCATGTTGAACACGACGATGTTCCAGTCGATCGCGATCGGCTCGGAGGGGATCCCGAGCATCGCGATCTTGCCGCCATGGCTCATCGCATCGAGCATCGAACGAAAGGCCGCAGGCGAACCGGACATCTCTAGGCCAACGTCAAAGCCCTCCTTCATCCCAAGCTCCCGCATTGCGTCTTGGAGCGATTTCTCTTTGGGGTTGATCGCAAGTGTTGCACCCATCGTCTTAGCAAGTTTCAGGCGATACTCATTCAGATCGGTCACGACCACATGCCGCGCCCCGGCATGCTTGACCACGGCCGTGGCCATCAAACCGATGGGCCCTGCACCGGTGATCAGTACGTCCTCGCCCAAACATTCGAACCGAAGTGCCGTGTGGACCGCGTTGCCAAAGGGGTCAAAGATCGCCGCCACGTCCCGGTCGATGCCGTGATGGTGGTGCCAGACGTTGGTCATAGGCAAAGCGATGTACTCGGCAAAGGCTCCTGTGCGGTTCACGCCGATGCCTTGCGTGTCCTTGCACAAATGCCGACGGCCTGCCAAGCAGTTTCGGCACCGGCCGCACACGACGTGCCCCTCTCCAGAGACGACATCACCGGGAAAGAAGTCTTTGACGTTTGAGCCGACTTCGACGATCGTGCCGACGAATTCGTGCCCGACGACCATTGGGACCGGGATGGTCTTTTGGGCCCAAGCGTCCCATTTGTAGATGTGCAGGTCGGTTCCGCAGATCCCCGTTTTTTCAATTTTGATCAGGCAATCGTTGATTCCGAACTGGGGAAAGGGGACGTCTTGGAGTTCGAGCCCCACCCCCCGGTGGTGTTTGACGAGAGCTTTCATGGTGCGAATCCGCGTCTATGGCGACGCTTTTGGCAAAGAGTTTGAGCCTGAAACAGGATATTTCGTCCCTGTTTCGGACTGCATGTGGAGTAAAAACCCGGTATGATAAGGAACCCGGATGCGGAGGTGCATCCGACGCCTGCCGCAGTCAAAATCGTATTCGATGAACGGACAGCCTGTCTATCCCTTTGCCAACGTCTTGATAACCGACGCTTTCGCGCTGGCTTATACAATCACCGAACCACCTTCGTGGGTGGTCCTGTCGGTCTTTTCGTTGGTTGGTTTGTTCGTGGTCTTCCACAGGTTTTGGTCCCTGCGAAACCTCGATATCTTGCTCGTGCTGGCATTCATCCCCGGATTTATGCTCGTCTATGAAGGCCAACAGGAGTCCGATGCACAGGCTGCGAGTATTGCGGCCAATGACTCGACCAAGGACACCACGGACTTGGACCCAACGCGCGATGCCTTGGGGGGTTCGCAGGCGAATTCTCCAGAGCCAGCATCCAAGCAGCCAGCAATCGTCCCTGCGATTGCCGACAGCGAGGCTGTGATCGCTGCGAAATCCAAACTGTATTGGGGCTACTTGGTCCTCCTGGTTTGCTGTGGGCTATTGATGCTCAGGATGCTCTGGGACACAGGCATTGTGCGTCGACCTTTGCTCGAACCCAATCTCAACAGTGGTGGGATGCTGTTTATCGGCATCTCGCTGCTGGTTTTCTTGCTGGTCAATATTGCCTTGAGCACCCCGCGTCCTCGCCCATTGGGGCTAGGAGCCTCCGGGATGGTCAGCGGTGCAGGCCCCGGGAGCGTCTTGATCCGATCGATTCCAAGCATCGAAACGATGCAATCGGCCCGAGACTCTGAAAGCCGCTCGGGAGCAACGAGCGTCCCGGTGGCACAGTCCCAACCGCAGCCTCTCAATGCATTGATCCCGAGGATCTTGGCGATCGGAGCGAATCTCATTCTGATCGTTTCGATTGTCGGGATCGGCTACTGGCATTTCGGAAGTTTCAACACAGGGGTGGGAACTGCGACGCTTTATTTGTTGCTGCCCTATACGGCTCACACCGCCGGTAGCGTCGATCATGTCGTGCCCGGCTCACTACTGCTCCTGGCACTTCTGATGTATCGCCAGCCATTTTTGGCCGGCTTGTTTCTCGGTCTCGCCGCTGGCGTGGTGTACTATCCGTTCTTTTTGCTCCCCTTGTGGTGCAGCTTCTATTGGCAACGGGGAGTGCGCCGATTTGCGTCGGGCTTTGCATTCTCGATCGCCATGTTGATCTTGGCCATCGGCCTGTCTCGCCAAGGGGACTTCTTGGTGAATTTGGGATACATGTTCGGCATCAAGCAAGTCGAGATGCGCGAACTCGGTGGCATCTGGGGATTGGGTTGGCATCCGTTGATCCGGATCCCGATCATTGTGGTGTTTGTCATCCTGAGCATGTCGTTTGTCGTATGGCCGGCTCAAAAGAACTTAGCCACACTCATGGGCTGTTCGGCTGCTTTGATGGCGGCCGCCCAGTTTTGGCATGGTTTCGGTGGCGGTCTTTTCCTGGCATGGTTTCTCCCCTTTACCATCCTGACGATTTTCAGGCCGAACCTCGATTACTGTGTGGCTTTGGAGGTGGTCCGCACGTGGCGCAAGCGGACGAAAGCTCCGGCCAAGGAGGAAACCGAAGCACCTCCCATGGCGGCCGCTTAGATAGACTCCTAGCAAATCCGGGGCAGCAACTCTCCGGCTGGCATCGACACAATACGCAGCGTGCCGTAGATGGTCCTGGCGATAACGGTCGCAGGGTGTTCCTGGCTGACCCGCCCGATCTGGCAGGCTTGGGCCCCCTGTGGATGACCTCTGAGGATCTCCAGCGCCGAGTCGAGCGACTCGGGGGAAACGATTGCAAGCAGTTTGCCCTCGTTGGCCACGATCCAGGGATCCAATCCGAGCAGGTCGCAAGCCGCAGCGACTTGGGGGCGTATCGGTACGCAACTCTCATCGATCTGGAAACACAGCCCGCTGGCCGAAGCGAATTCGTTCAAGCTTGCGGCGATCCCTCCACGTGTGGGATCTCTCATCATCCGCAAGCCTGGGACTTTCTCGATCAACTCCATCGTCATTCTGTGCAGCGGCGCGCAATCGCTCTGCAGGAGCGGTTCAAAAATCAGCCCCGCGCGCTGGCTCATGATCGCCATGCCATGGTCTCCGATCGGCCCGCTG
>CAILTZ010000368.1 GCA_903837255.1 uncultured Pirellula sp.
CAACGAACTTGCAGGACTCTCCTCGGCGATGGCCCAAGAACCCAATCAGGGCAACCAGCCTCAGGGCAACCAGCCTCAGGGCAACCAGCCTCAGGGCAACCAGCCTCAAGGCAACCAGCCGCAAGGCAATCAGCCACAGGGCAACCAAGCCAATAATCCAGGGAATGCCCCCATGAGTCAGGCGATTCCTCAGTCGGCTAAGGAGCTCGCGAGGATGCTCGATGCGCTCGACCAGCAGTTAGCCAATTCCGAAGGTTCGCAAGAAGCGAACTCCGAGAACACGGGCAATCAACAGTCGCAAGATGCGCAAGCCAATGCGGAGGGGAAGAGCAATACCGAACCAGCGGCCGATCAGAATGCATCCGATCAAGCGAATTCGCAGCAGAATTCAAAGAACAGTTCACAGCAGAGCAACTCCCCATCGAAGCCCGGATCTCAGAAGGCGCTTGCCGACGCGGCCAATCAGATCGCCTCCCAGCTACAGAGCCAGCGATTGGCCAATCGCAATGCGGCCAAGCAGCGGGGTCAGAATGCCAAGAAGCAGTCGAGCCAAGACGCATCGGAGCCTGATGATACGGGTCGAACCGAGAATCAGCCGGTTGGCAATTCGGCTTTGCCAAACGTGATGCTCGATAAGGGGATGGAGTGGGGCAAGTTGCGAGAGCAGCGGGCCGAGCAGGTGATTGAAGGGAAGCGAGAGTTCCTGGACCCCGAGTTCGGGGATGCGATCCGTGCCTACTACCGCGCTTTGGGCAAGCAGGGACTCGACAAGAAGCCTGCGATCGTTCCCAACAGATAGCAGATAGCAATATCGGGCAGAGTAGCGCCGCTAGTCGATCTCGTTTAACCCGCAGCCAACGGTCAGGAGTTTAACCAGGACCGCTGATGGAACAGCCAAGCGGTGAAGTGTTTACCATTGAAAATTGAAAGCGGAGTCGTCATGCGCGTCGTTATCACAGGTGGAGGTGGATTCCTCGGTGATCAGCTTTGCACAGCATTGCTTGAAAGAGGTTCGCTTCTAGGGCCAGACTCTCAGGAGCAGTCGATCGAGAAAATCATCCTGCTGGATGCTCACTTTGCTCGACTTGTAGCGTATTCTCCGAGCCCAATCCTCGTCGAGCGTGTTGTCGGTAGCATCGAGTCGCAGGAAGCGATCGACGAGGCCCTGGGCACAACGTCGGATCTAGCGATCTTTCATTTGGCCTCGATGGTCAGTGGCGAATGCGAGGATCGCTTTGATGATGCAATCAGTGTGAACCTTAACGGCGGCTTGCGGTTGCTCGAATCGGCTCGTCGGATCGGACCTAGTTGCCGGTTTGTGTTTGCTAGTAGCATCGCTTGTTTTGGCGGGCCGGCTTTGAAGGACCCCTGCGATGACTGGACGAAGCTTACTCCGCAGACGACTTATGGGATGACCAAAGCGATCCTTGAACTGCTCATCAGCGATTATGCGCGCAAGGGGTTTGTCGATGGCCGTGCCGCGCGATTGCCCACGGTGATCATCAGGCCTGGCAAGCCCAACGCGGCGGCTTCGAGCTGGGCTAGCGGTATGTTTCGTGAGCCCCTCGGGGGCATCGATTGCATGCTGCCAGTCCATTTTCAGCAGCGGCATCCGATGACCGGCTATCGGGCGGTGATCGATTCACTGATCGCGATTCATAATCTGCCCGCTGAGCGAATCGGCCGCGATCGCTCGATCGGACTTGCTGCGATGAGTGTGACACCTGCGATGGCCCAAGCGGCCCTTGAGGCAGCCACCAGCGGGTTGGAGTCTGTGAGCTTACCCGGCAGACTTGGCAAGATTGTTCTAGCACCCGATGCGCGCATCCAGGGGATTGTCGATCAGTGGCCAGTGTCGATCGATGGTAGTCGGGCGCTGAGCCTAGGGCTCCCCGGCCCGCCGAGCTTGGTCGAGATCATTCGAGGTTTTGTCAAGGATTTTATGAGTTAGCAAAAGCATGGTCATTGAGCTCGACCACCCCGACCGATTCGACTTGGGTGTCGTTTGAGATTTCGCTGGTAGACAGAACATGCAGATTCGGTATCGAATCGCGCAAGGTCTTGCGGACCAAGGGACGGATCTGGGGGTTGACCAGGAGGACTGCCGGACGGGCTTGGTCCTCCAGTGCACTGATGAAGCCTTTGAGTTGTTGGATCACAGGCCGGAGCATGCTCGGTGGACAAGGGGCATCAGAGAGCCGAGGGTTTTGTAAGGCGGCGGCAAAAGTGTCTTCGATCCATGGATCGAGGGTGATCGCAAGGATACGGTTTCGGGAGTCTCGCAGTCGTTGGCACAGGGTTCGGGCCATGCGCTGTCGGACTTTTTCGGTGAGCAAGTCAAGGTCTTTGTTTTCCGTCGCGTGATCGCCGAGGGTTTCGAGCACGAGGTTCAAGGGTCGGATCGGCACGCCTTCGTCGAGCAGATTTTTGAGGATTTGCTGGACCTCTGAAAGTCGCATCACCGAAGGGATCAGTTCATCGACCGTCGATGGGTTGGATTTGTGAAGTTGATCGATCAGTTGTTTGGAGACTTCTCGCGAGAGCAGTTCCGAAGCATGTTGGTTGGCAACGACCAGCAAATGATTCGCGATGACTTGGCCGCATTCCCAGACGCGGAATCCTTGGGCCTCGGCGGCGGCTTGGTCGGCAGGATCGATCCAAAGGGCTTTTTTGCCTGTTGCTGGGTCGCTAGCAGGGTCCCCTTGGATCGTCGAGTTGGGCAATTGGCCACGGCGTGAGGGGACAGCAAGGAGTCGTTCGGGGACTAGCGTACCAGAAGAAACCGGGTTCCCGTACAGCGAAAATTCGTATTGAAACGATGGTAGGTTTAAGCGGTCTTTGATGCGGACCATGGGCAAAAGGATTCCGAGTTCAGCGGCCAGTTGCGTCCGAACCGCGCCGATGCGTTTCATGATATCGCTACCGTTTTTCGGATCGACTAGCGGAACGAGTTTGGCACCGAGTTCGAGCCTCAGCGGATCCTCGTGAAGGTAGTCCTCGATCTTTTTCTCAGGCTCTTTAGACCGCGAAAGCAGAGCTTGTTCCTCGCGGTGGCGACTGTTTTGCGACTCTTGCCGCTGCTGGTTTTGGAGGATGAATGCTAAGCCGACCATCGAGCCACCGAGAGCAAGGATCGGCACGGGGGGCATGGAGGTAAACAAGAGCAGGCCTAGGAAACCGCCAGCGATGACAAGGGGCGTGGGATTGGAGAAGACTTGGCCGAGCAGATCTTTTGAAAGGTCTGATCGCTGCGTCGAGCGAGTGGTCAACATGGCCGCGGCGATCGAGACCAGCAGGGCAGGGAGTTGGGTAGCAAGTCCATCACCGATGGTCAGTTTGCAGTAGGTCGAGGCAGCTTGGGGGATAGAAAGGCCGTAGTAGACCAGTCCCATATAGATACCACCTAGGAGGTTCAGAGCCGTGATGACCAATCCTGCGATGGCGTCTCCCCGGACGAATTTGCTGGCCCCGTCCATGGAGCCATAGAAGTCAGCTTGCTGGGTGACCTCTGCTCGCCGCCGTTGGGCTTCGTTGTTATCGATCGCACCGGCACCGAGGTCAGCGTCGATGGCCAATTGTCTGCCAGGTAAGGCATCGAGAGCAAAGCGGGCGGCGACTTCCCCGATCCGCGTGGCTCCTTTGGTGATGACCACAAAATTGATCAAGAAAATGATTAAAAAAAGTAAGATTCCCACTTCGATTTTGTCCCCGGCGACAAACGCCCCGAAGGCTTCTACCACTCGACCGGCCACGGCGCTCGAGCCGCTCGAGTCCTGGGTTAGGATCAGGCGGGTGGTTGCGATGTTTAGGGCCAGGCGACCGAGGGTGGTGGCAAGAAGGATCGAGGGGAAAACGCTGAACTCCAACGGAGCGCTGACCGATAGAGTCGTCAGCAGCACCATCACCGAAACGGCGATGTTGGCAACAAG
Organism: uncultured Pirellula sp.; assembly: GCA_903837255.1. Lineage (GTDB taxonomy): Bacteria > Planctomycetota > Planctomycetia > Pirellulales > Pirellulaceae > JBKCUI01. The sequence goes on from CAILTZ010000368.1 coordinate 3,930, forward strand.
CAGTAGATCTACGAGTGCCGATGGGAGCGGGACCAGGACCACGGCGATGCAGGCCAGGATACCAGCGGGCACCAAGAGGCTCCGGTAGCGGAGGAACAACGCGACAAGTTTTTCCATGGGTGCCGATTTCCAATTCGTGCTTGCTTTGAAACCGTTGAAAAACTAACCTTCGAGCCGTTCCGAAGTCCAGACCGATTCAGTCCGCTACAATGGTAAGCATGGTCAAAGCCGAGCCGAGTAAACCGCTGAAGTATTCGATTTTCATGCCTAGGATTTGGCATGGAATGCCTCCCCAGGTTTGGTTCCCGCTTTTGATTCGAAACGGTTTTCGGATTTCTTTTTCCAGAATGCATCATGCTCTGGGGGTCAGCGCCTTTTGCCCAACGACTGCAATGCTAGCAATGACCCAGCATTTGGGTTGGGGGCGGGCGATTTCCCGGACACGCATCGAGCAGCCACCGGTCTTTATTCTGGGGCATTGGCGAAGTGGCACGACGCTTTTGCACGAGTATCTAGGGTTGGACCCGAGGTTTGCTTGGCCGACGACCTACCAATGCTTTGCACCTTGGCATTTTCTTTTGACCGAGGGTTTGGTGGCACGGTATGGCAATGCGTTGCTACCGGATCGACGACCGATGGACAACATGAAGGCGGGTTGGTCGCTTCCTCAGGAGGACGAGTTTGCGATGATGAATCTCGGAGCGCCTTCGCCGTATTTGCGGTTGATGTTCCCCAACCACCGTGTTCCTTACACTGACACGTTGGACTCTGCGGGATTTGAGCCCGAGCACCTGCGGGCTTGGCGTCATCAATTCGAATGGTTCTTAAAAGCGCTCACCTACAAGACAGGCAAGCAGTTGTTGCTCAAGAGTCCGCCTCACACCGGGCGGCTTGCGATTTTGCGGGATATGTATCCACAAGCCAAATTCATTCATATCGTGCGGGACCCTCGCAAGCTCTATCCGTCGACGATGAAGCTTTGGAATTCCCTCGACGAGCATCAATCGCTTCAGACACCTACGGACCAATCGAGGCTTCAAGCCTTCGTGTTAGAATCTTTACGATCCATGTACAGGGCTTTCGAACGCGATCGCGGGAGTGTTCCCGACAATCAGATCATCGATGTTCGCTACGAAGAATTTATCGCCAAACCGGTTGAGACGCTCGAAGCGATCTATCGCCATTTGGACTTGGGAGATCACCAGGGAGTGAACCCGTTGTGGCGTGCCAAGAGCGAGCAGGAGAGGGGCTACCAGACCAACAAGCTAGAGCTTAATTCTGATCAAGAGACGATGATCCTTGAGCATTGGGGCGATTACGCCCGAGAGTATGGTTACTTGGAAACGTGATCTACCGTTTCCAGAGCTCCAAGGATGATTTTCGACCAGACATGGTAGCCGTCGTCGTTTAGGTGGAGTCGATCTGATTTGAAAAGTTCGGCTCGAGGGTGACCATCGCGATCCAGGAATGCGTACGCGGTTGGGATGTAGTAAACACCGGGAGTGCTTTCGGCAATTTTGCGGAGCATCGAGTTGGTGACTTGGATCCGTTGCCAGTACTTATAGCGCACAGGGGTGGGAGTTACGGGTAGCAAGTGGATTTGGACGTTGGGTTGTTCGTGACGCAGTTGGGCGATGACTATTCGGGCGAGTTTTGAGACGGTTTGAGGATCGGTATCATCGTCTTTTCCGGTGATATCGTTGGCGATAAAGACAACGGCTTTGGAGAATTTCAGGCCGTGGATCAGTTCGGGAGTGTAGATTGCAAGGTCTCGGTAGCGGGCACCGCCGTAAGCTCGTTTGACGACTTTCAGCGGAGCTAGGTCTTGTTCGAAAGTTTCCCAGAGTCGAAACGAGGAGCTACCCAGGAGCAGGGTGTGTTCTGGGCTCCCTTGGGTTGCGTTGTTGGCTGAAAGCTGATCGACATCCGGTTGCCACTTCAGGGATTTCTCTCGGAATGCTGCCAGGAGTTCCTCGACGGCCTTGGGGGCGTTGGGGTCGAAAGCGACGAGGGATTCATCCTCATCGGGCTGGGTTTCCTGGGAAACGGCAGGCAGGGTGCAGATAAGCACGGTTGCGATCCAGACACCGACGTTCCACAAGTGGTTGTAGTTCCACGGGTGGCAGGAGTGAAAACGGCAACGTGGACGAGCCGAAGTTTTACGGTTTCTCATAGCAGGTTGGTGAGGAGCTAAACCAGGTCGCGGAGGGATCGATCGATTTGATCGAGCGTTGATTCAGCGCATGCTACTACATCGTCGGAGCCTAGAGAAGTCGCTTGGGTTGGCAGTGGTCGTTGGTACCCGAGGGATCGGACGACTTCGAGGATCTCGCTACAGGTTGGGAACTTTCGCCCGCTGGAGTGTTTGTATCGCTCTAGGGCTTGCATGAATTCCAGTTCGTCGGCTGAGTAATCCCTTTCGCAGGTTGTCGGGTCGATTTGTTTGCGTTTGGTCGATTTGTGGTAGGTGCGGTTGGTGGGAGCTTTAAACATTCCGTGGGCCCTTGGGGACAAAAAACGCTGATGGGTTTGATTTTGGGAAGAATCTGTGCGATCGGTACAATTGTCGGGCTTTACCGACACGCTAAAGATGCCCGATAAGAAAGAAGCGGCCTTGAAAGACTTTAGAAAAATCCCAAACAAGTTTGAGGAATCATTTGGCCGGTTCAGGGTTTGTGTTTTGTGATGAAGATTACC
>CAILTZ010000369.1 GCA_903837255.1 uncultured Pirellula sp.
CGCGAGTTTAGGTCCCACTGTTTTTTTTAAATGATGTTTCTCATCGCGAGGTCTTGATAGCCATGAACCGAGTGCTTGGAATGCTGTTGGCGTTTGCTTTTTGGTCGGTTAGCTCTTTGTTGTTGGCTCAGGAAGCGCAGGCACCGAAGCGGTTTGGGGATATCCCCAAGGATTCGATCGGAGTCTTTGCGCTGGACTTCGACAAGATGCGCTCGAGCAAAGAGTTCGAAATGTGGCCCTGGGAGGTCATGGATGTCGCAGCCCAGGAGCAATTTGGGATCGATCTTTCGAAAATCGAGTCGATCGATGGGATGGTTCTGATGCCTAGCCCTGAGCCTGAACTCGGGATTTCGATTCGAACCAAGCAGCCTTACGATATCGCCGATTTGCCCGCTGAGATGTTTGCGCCCGTCGAGCGGTCACCCAAGGATGAGAGTCTGAGGTTCAGGGACTTTGCCCAAGAGCCCACGTTTCGACTCATGCAGCGCGAAGGGAATCGCATGCTGGTTGGAACCCAGGGGGCATTGCGGCGCATGACCAGTTCGCGACTTCAGGCCGGTGGCGATTTTGTGGGCTTGGTCCAAAGCAGTTCAGCGATGTTCAAAATGGCGGTCAACCTTGAGTCGCTTCGAGATTTGATTTCCGCGTTTGCGTTGTCGGAAGGAAACCAAATACCCGAGGAGCTTCTTGAGGATGTCGAACGGATCATCGATCTGACCGACAATGCCCTTGTCGAATTCTATCCTGATGCGACCAATGGCATTGAGTTTTCGCTGGGTACTAGTGGCGGAGACAAGACCGAGCTTTTAGACAAGTCCCTGATCCGAGTGCGGCAGCAGCTCGTGAGTTTGTTCGTCGAGACGCTAAGCACTCAGATGGAGCAGGACCCCTCTGTATCGATGCGGATGAAGGAAGCGATCAAGAGCTACATCGCCAGGATGCGCAAGATGATCGACAATGAGTCTTTTTGGACGATCGAAAACGACCGATTGGTCATGAAGGTCGAGAGTTCCATGATGGGGAGTTATCAGGTGATCGGTGTCATGACGGGCTTGCTCTTGCCGGCGGTGCAAGCTGCCCGCGAGGCAGCACGACGCATGTCATCGTCGAACAACCTTAAGCAAATCATGCTCGCCTTTTTGAACTATGAAAGCGCTTATAGAAAGCTCCCTGCCCAGGCAATCGTCGACGACGATGGAAAACCGCTGCTGAGTTGGCGTGTGGCGATTCTGCCGTACCTCGAGCAGCAAGACCTCTACAATCAGTTTCATCTGGATGAACCTTGGGACAGCGAGCACAACATCAAGCTTTTGGAACGCATGCCTGAGATCTTCAGAAATCCCTCGAACCCACCGGCATCGGGCATCACGACCTATTTGGTGCCCATGGGGGACGGGGTCGGTCTGGGTCTAGACGGGCTAAAATTACAGGAGATCACCGACGGCACCTCGAACACCTTGGCGGTCCTGGACGTCGATTTCGAAACGGGGGTTCCCTGGACGAAACCTGACGATTTCGATATCGAGAGTTTCGACCAAGGAGGAGCGATTGGATATCTGCGCCTAGAGGGTTTCAACGCCGCATTTTTCGACGGGAGTGTTAGGTTCTTGAGCTCTTCGATGGATATGGACCTTCTCCGAGCGTTGATGACCCGAGCCGGGGGGGAGCAAGTCCCCTATTTGCCGTAGTAGGTTTTGCAATTCTGATAAATAGAGTGTCCTCAAACGCCTTGGTTTTGAGTATATTAGGCACTCTTGGCGGACATTGGGTCGGAATAAGAGACGACCCGATGCGCCATGGTGATTGTCCTTCTTTTCGATGAAGTCAATGCTCTCGAAGTCGGCTTTTCAAGAGCCGACTTTTCAGCGGGCAGCTTTTCAACAGACTACGAACGGTGGCCGCACATCAGGCAAGCGTTGCTTTTGGCGAAATCCGAGTCGAAGTATCCAGCGAAAAAGGGGACGGCGATTTAAAATTGCTCGTTGACGCCCACGGAAAGTGCATTCACGCATCGAGAGTCGTAGCGTGGGACGGTGGCCTAGAAGCCGGTTTTGGAAGTTTCACAGTGACAGTGTTGGGGGAGTTTGAGTAGTTCATGAGCGCATCGCAGTTCATCCAAATGCTCGAAAACAAAGGCCTACTCGATCCGGAGAGTATCCTGGAGCTCCAGAAAATGCTCGAGCAGTCCAAGGTTCGGGTGACACCTGAGGCCCTGGCTCGTATCTTGGTGGAAAATGGACAGCTCACCCGCTTCCAGGCTACCAAGCTCGTCACGGAGCTCAAAGAGCAGCAAGAGGCACAAGCGGCTGGCAAGCCTGTTGGTGCGAAAACCTCGAATAACGACTCGGTCGAGGACCTATTGCCGGCCGAGGATGTCGTCCAAGCCGAGCTTGTCGAGGTCGTCGACGAGGTCGTCGAAGCGCAAGTTGCCGAGGTCGTTGAAGTCGTCGAGGAGGCCGAGTCAGCGACTGGTAAATCCAAAAGGAAAAAAATCAGCCAGGCC
>CAILTZ010000370.1 GCA_903837255.1 uncultured Pirellula sp.
GGGAGGGACCTTGCAAACTTTCCTAGCGGTACACCCGGAACCTGCGAGGAATCTGACGATTAACCGCAGGCAACTAACCGCAGGCAACTAACCGCAGACAACCAACCGCGGACGGCTAACCCCTGGGGGGGGGAACTGCCGTCGGACGGGCAACCGCCCCGCTTGGAAGCCTCCGGCGGATCGGCCCGAAGGCTTGCTGTGCCGCCGTGGCCATCTCCGACATGATCTCGTCAATGCGGTTGCGAAAGACGGCAAAAGCTCCCAACGCTGGGATCGCAATCAATAGCCCGGCCACCGTAGTTATCAGCGCTGAATAAATCCCAGAAGCCAATTGACCGGCCCCGGCCGTACCCTGGGACAAGGCGACTTCGCGAAACGCTAGGATCATCCCTGCCACCGTGCCGAGCAACCCTAACATCGGTGCAAGATTTCCGATCACAGACAGATACTCCAGCTTGCGATACATCCGCGCTGCCTGCTCGGCCAAGGCGTCTTCGAGCGACTTTTCCACCGCTGGCCATCCGTACTCGATCTCCGCGATGCCACTGGCCAACACATAAGACAACGGGCATGGCTGACTACGGCAAGCTTGATCGGCATCCTTGAGCTTGCCCTGCGCTAGCAACTGACGCACGTTCTCATTCAAGCCCGCCGGCAAGAGATCCTTGCTCTTGAGAGTCAGCCACTGATCGAAGATGAGATAAACGGCCAAGATCGACATCAGGATCAGAGCGATCATGATGGCTACCCCAAGCGGCCCGCCGCTGAAGATGATCTCAAAGGCGGTATCGTCGGCCGCGCCGCTAGGCTTGCTATCTCCTGGAGTTTGGGACATCCCCAATGAGGGCAGATGAACGATACAAAACCCCAACCCCAAACATCGCAGCCCAAAACATCGCAGCCCCAACGACCGCCACATGCTCTTGCGATTGCATTCTATGAGCTTCATTCTCGAAATACCCCGTATGCTTATTTTCGGTAGTGATCTTGCGCCATTCAATCTCGAGCCGATGCGTCTTTGGCAAACCTCTTGGGCAACGAAAAACTCGAACCAATTTTCTGCACAATTTTCTGCGCAAGCTCCTCATCGCCTAGTTTCTTCGCCGCATCCGCACCCCTGCGGACCGCTTGCTCCGCTAGATGATAACGATCTGCGTGCATCGATGTGACACGTAGCCACTCGGCGATCGCAAGCTTCGGCTGGTTTGCTTGCTCGAGCCTATGCGCCAAGAGCATCGTGGGGCCTGCTTGAAGCGGCACGGGCAACGCATCGCGCTGGGCAACCCATTCCAGAAACCCGTCCGACAAAATTTCTTCGGGAATTGTCAAACGCCAGAGCTGTATTTTGGAATACGCAGCGATCATCGGTAAAGCATTCGATGAAAGGGATTTGAGTTTGTCGATGGCCGCCAGGCGATGCTCTCCGGCGAGCAACCAGGAGGCTCCGAGCAACTGCATCGCAGGCTTGTCGCTCTCGATCCATCCGAGCGCCTCCTGGGTTAAGGCCGGGGTTACGCGAATTAATTCGTCCGACCATGGGATCGGGATACGGCTCATGAGCAACTCGGGCGTGGAATCCTGCGTCAGGACCTTAAATACTCGTGCCGCAGCGCTATACTGCTGAATCGCCATTGCCGAATCGACCATTTCGGAAACCACTACCCGCTGTTGCCAGCGAGGGATTTCGGCCAGCGATAGAACCGCTTGACCCTGCTGCAAGACCTCTTTGAACTTCCGTTGCTCAAACAGAGAGTGGACCTGTGCATAAGCCGGCGACTTCCAACCCGGCTCGATCCCCACGACAAGATCGCCGGGAAAATTCGTCGGCCCGTTGGCCTCAGGCTTGATCACCACGAGCTTGTCAACGTCCCATGATACGACCACGCCTCTGGCCTCGATGATCGAACGAGCCCTCCATCGGTTCAGAGAATTCTCCCCAGGCTCGCTCCATAGGACCTTGCTAGAGGGCCCTAGTTTCTCGACCGCTTGGCGATAATACTCCGTCTCCTCAACTTCGGTTCGAGGCTCCTGAGTCCAGCCCCAGAGCGGAAAACACCCGACCAGACCGAGGAACACAACAGCGAAGCTCTTTGGGCGGTTTACGAAGCTGGATCTATGGATCACAATACATCTCCTTAGCGTTTAGCAGCCTTTTGCACGCTCGCCCCCCGAGATACTCATGCTTCAACTGATCCAATACCCTCATCCGACGCTCCGCTTTGCTTCCAAGCCCCTGGCGCGTGTGGACGATCAACTCCGTGGGATGATCGACCTGATGTTTCAAATCATGTACGAGCACCGAGGAGTAGGACTGGCGGCTAACCAAGTGAATTTACCCTTGAGGCTCTTTGTCGCCAATCCAAGCGGCGAAAAAGATTCCGGCCAAGAACTGGTTTTCCTCAACCCGGTGATCCAAAAAGCTACCGGAACGATCGAGGCCGAAGAAGGATGCTTGTCCCTCCCGGGTTTGAATGGAGTGGTCAAGCGGAACAAAGCCGTCCAAGTCAACGCGTATTCAATGGATGGAAAGGAAATCAATCTGAAGGTCGAGGGATTCTTGGCCAGGATCATCCAGCACGAAGTCGACCACCTCGACGGAGTCCTATTCATCGATCGGATGTTCGACCAAGGCGAAATCCTCGCGGAAGACCTGGCAGGCTTTGAAGCCCGCTTCGCTAAACTACGCCAAGAGGGTCAAATCTCCACGGACGAAATTCTTGCCGAGCAACGTCAGGTTTGGCTCGACAAGTACTGTGGCTAGTTAACCTCGCTGGACCAGGCTCGCTGGATCAGGCTCGCTATTTCTTGATCGGGGTTTCCTTGTCGCCATTGCGAAGGAACGGTTCGCGGACTTGTTTGCCCTCGATGGGATTCAAAGGGCGAACCCAGATGTTTCGGAACCGAACCGGATCCCCGTGATCCTGCAAGCCGATCGGTCCTTTGGCTGGATGCTTCTTATACTCAGGGGGCCGATTGAAAGGGGTATCCCCTTTGAGCTCAAAGTGATTCAGGATCAGCACGCCGTTGTGGACAGCGGTGATATAAGCTGGCGATTTGAGCGAACCTTCCTCGTTGAAGCGAGGAGCTGTCCAGAAGATATCGTAAGTATTCCAATCTCCGGGCTTGCGCGTGGCGTTGACCATCGGAGGGGTCTGCTTGTAGATCGCGCCTGCCTGACCGTCCGAATAAGTCTTGTTCTCAAAGGAATCCAGGACTTGAAGTTCATAGATCCCCATGAGGAATACGCCGCTGTTGCTACGTCCTTGTCCGCTCCCCTTGGGTGGTGTGGCTGCCGACCACTCGATGTGGATTTGGCAATCCCCAAACTCATCGACACTGGTGATCGAACCACGTCCGGCGACCATCGCGTCACCTTCGATCTTCCAACCATCGGCGTTCTTCCAATGGGACGTGTTCTTGCCATCGAAGAGCACCACGGCATCCGACGGCGGAGCGCTGTTGGTGCTGCCTGCCGTGACGATCGCCGGTTCCTTCCATTCGATCCCGTTGAGATACTCTTGGGCAAAACCCGAGCCAACGCTGCCACCGAAAGACAAAAAGGTCACGCCACCAAAGATCCAGCAGTTCACTTGTTTCATCATAGAAGCTTCTTTGCAACACGAACGGAGATTGGGAGGAAAAACAGCCCTGGGGTTCGGTCAACCGACCGTCACCTCAAACAGGGTAAAACGGGGTTATAGGATACCATGCTCCAAGCCCCTTGCGAAGAATCGATACGACCAAAGACGCAAATGCCCCCGGAGCTTGTCCGCTTATCCTTTTTTTTGCTTGTCCGTTTTTTTGCTCATCCCGGGACTTTACCGACTCCCTATTCCAACACAATCGCAGGATCTTTAGTAAAATAGCCACTCCCCTAGTTTACCCCCTCTCTTTTGACTCTCCCCAACCATGAAACAGTCCTCCTGGCGTTTGGCTCCTTGCGCCCTCCTTGCCGCAATGCAACTCAATCACTTCGCTTTGCCATCGCACTGCATAGCCGCAGGCTTTGAAACCCAAGACTCTGCGGTTAAGACCTCTGCGGCTCAGACCACAACCAAGGACATTGTCCAACCCGGGGACCGAATCGCCTTGATCGGGGGCGGTTGGGTCGAACGCATGCACAACCATCCATGGCTCGAAACAATGCTCACCCTAGAGGTCCCCGGAGTGACCTTTCGAAATATGGGTTGGAGCGGCGATACAGTTTTCGGCGATGCCCGAGCCGTCTTTGGTTCGCGTGCAGATGGCTATCAACGCCTAATGCGGGATCTGGAATTCGCCGCCCCGAAGCTTGCTATCCTTTGCTACGGAGAAAACGAAGCCCATGGGAGCGATGCCGAACGAGCTGAGTTCCTCAAAGGCTACCACAAGCTCGTCGAAGACCTCAAACGCAAAGGGTGCCGAATCGTCATGGTCATCCCACGAGAACGCGAAGATGCCGGGCCTCAGTTTCCCAATCCACGGTACTACAACAGCAACCTAACCCAACTCGCCGAAGGGATCCGAAAGATCGCTAGCGACCACCAAGCAACCATCGTCGATCTTCAAAAACTCTCCTCCGACAAACGCTTCAGCGAAGAAGGGGTCGTTTGGAACGACCAAGGCTACCAAGAAAGCGCCCGGGAAATCCTCAAACAACTCGGCTACAAGGACTTGGCCATCGATCGAGTCATCGAACAAACCAACTCGGTCTCCGAACTACAGTCGGCCATCAAGTCCAAGAACGAGTGGTTCTTTCACCGCTACCGCCCTCAAAACGAAACGTATCTGTTCCTTTTCCGAAAACATGAGCAAGGCAACAATGCAGTCGAAGTCGAACAGATGGAAAAATTCGTCCGCGAAGGCGAATCCAAGATCGCACAGTGGTTAACGAGCAAACAATGGGCTCCAAAACAGTAATGCGTCTGACCCATTGCAAGCCCCACGACCAAAACCCCTCTCCTGCTACTTGAACGAATTGAACCCTCACGATCCATCGGCCATGAAAAACATTATCAAGCATCCAAAAGTTTCCAAGTCTGCGTTCCTGGCAATGGCCACGGTTGGCCTACTCGGCTCGAGCGCTTCGGTCGCTCTGGCTGAGGATCCGCTGTGCACAGATAAACCGCTACCGATTCGCTGGGAAATCGAACCCCTTGCCCTCGATGCCAACGAAGGCTGCGCGATTGCAGACGTCAATGGAGATTCCAAACTAGATATCATTGCTGGCCGGCACTGGTACCCAAGCCCGAGCTTCGTGCCTCGCCCCTTGCGCAATATCGACGATTGGAACGGATACATCCAAAGCAACGGCGACTTTCCATTCGACGTCAATCGAGATGGCAAGATGGACGTGATCGCAGGTTCCTTCGTCCCCACCGAGATCGCTTGGTATGAAAACCCAGGCGAAGAAGGCCTACGGCTGGGCCATACCTGGCAAAGAAACCTGTGGGTCGATACCAAAGCCTCCGAAAATGAGGCTCAGTTGATGCACGATATCGACAAGGATGGGATTCCTGACTGGATCGTCAACAGCTGGAATGCCAAGAATCCACTCACCATCTGGCGATTGGTCGACAACGGAAACCGAGACGGAAAAAAAGCCAGCTATTCGCTCGAGCAAAAGGTGATCGGTAAGTCCGGTAACC
>CAILTZ010000371.1 GCA_903837255.1 uncultured Pirellula sp.
ACACACCCTGCGACATAGCTTTGCAACCCACTTGCTTGCCGGTGGTGCTGACCTAAGACTCATCCAAGAAATGCTTGGCCATGCAAGCATCGAGACGACCCAGATCTACACCCAGGTGGAAAACAGCAAACTCAAGAAAGTCCACAAACAGTTCCACCCTCGTGGTTAACGTTTGCATGTATAGAGTGCAATGGAATGAAAAAGCCTCCCAAACATCGGGAGGCTTTTGCCAATCATGTCAACATCCGTAAATGGATCAGCCCCCTGCAGGAGCCGCACGTCCATCGGATGGAGTAGGATTCTTTGCAGCATCCGAAGCAGCCTTGTTGCGCATGGCTGCTTCTTCTTCAATCCGCTTCTTGACGTCCGGTGGTGGCTCCTTGCTGCCAGTACCAACTTGGTTATCACCGCCCGAATCGCAACCGACCAAGCACAAAGGCATGGTCGCCAAGCACATCGCTAGTAAAAGTTTGGTGCGCATCGTACTTCCTCAAATCTGGGTTAGTAGAAAATTAGACCTTAGAGTCCATTCCGTCGCGACAAGCCGCCACGGTGGTGCATCTCGTTATTACAACTGGTCACGGGGGTTACTGTCAAGCGAATCAGGCGATCCGACGTTGTAAATGCAGCAAAAAAACCGACATTGAACTAGTCCGCACCCCCACTTCGGTCCGTCGGACACCTTGCCAAAATCCCAGAGAAATGTAGATCCGCTCCCAGCGTTTCCCAATGTGTTTCCTGAAATCCCGCCCCCAAAGCGATCGATTCGACCCCGACACCCCCGACCGCCCGCCGTGCCTCCAGGCCCCCGATAACCTTCGGTGCGATGTAACATTCGACTTGGTCAACCAGCCTCGCATCGAACAAACTCCCCATGACCATGGCTCCCCCCTCGACCAAAACATTCGTTCCACCACGCCTGACGATCTCTCGAAGCACATGTTCCAAGCCAGCCGCAGGGTCTTGCGATTGCCCTCTTTCCAACTCCAAGAACTCTGCTCCAGCCCTGTCAAAGGCTCGCCTCTTGTCGGGAACCTGCGCAAGTGCCTCTCGATCAACGACCACGATCACAGGAGCCTCCCTGGCTGTGCGAACTAACTGACTGGATTCCATCGTCCGAAATCGTCGATCCAGAACCACTCGCATCGCTGTACGTGCAACGAGCTCACCAGGACCTAGCCTCGCTGTCAACAAAGGATCATCCGCAAGAACCGTCGAACTCCCGACCACAACCGCATCGACCCTTGAACGCAATCGATGCACTTGTTGCCGTGACAACTCATTGGATATCCACTTCGAGTCCAGAGAACCGGTCGCTATCGCTCCGTCGAGTGTCATGGCCCACTTGGTGATCACCCAAGGAAATCCGCTAGCCAGTCTCTTCAGATACGGGGCATTGAGCCTGCGGGCTTGCTCCTCGAGCACCCCAGTCGTCACATGGATCCCCGTCTGCTGGAGCCTGGAAATCCCAAGCCCTGCAACTTTTTCAAACGGATCTTGCATCGCTACGACCACGCGAGACGGCGGCTTGCTCAAAAGCAATTCGACACACGGTGGAGTCTTGCCATGATGGGCACAGGGCTCAAGCGTCACATAGAGGGTTGATTGAGAAAGGACCTCGGCATCCAAGCCCCGAAGCGCATGGACCTCGGCATGCGGTCCGCCGAATCGCTCGTGAAACCCGCTTGCAATCAACTCCCCGTCTCGGACCACCACGCACCCGACCATCGGATTGGGCTCGACCCAGCCCTGCCCCCCCTTGGCCAACTCCAATGCCATGGCCATCCAGTGCTCGTCGGAATTATTCAAACCTTTAGCCCCCTTAGATGCATCCACCTTGAGCTCTGCCGGATCCGCATCGAATGATTATGCGAGCAGCTCATGCACCACTCGGCAAGGCTCCACGCCGGTCAGCCGTGAGTCGAGCCCCTGGAACTTGTAACTGAACCGCTGGTAGTCGATCCCCAACTGATGCAACAGCGTGGCATGAATATCATGCACCGATACGACATTCTCGACGGCGTGGTAACCAAACTCGTCGGTGGCTCCATAACTAAATCCAGGTTTGAACCCACCACCGGCAAACCACATCGTGAAGCCGGCCAAGTGATGGTCGCGACCGTCCCCTTGAGCCATCGGCGTTCGACCGAACTCCGAACCAAACACCAAAATCGTGTCCTTGAGCATATCGCGCTGCTTCAAATCCGTGATCAACGCCGCAACCCCTTGGTCAACCTCCTTGGCCGTCCCCTCCGAGTGCGCCTTGACCGCCCCGTGGTGATCCCAATCTCGATGGTATAGCTGAATGAACCGAACGCCCCGCTCGGCCAATCTCCGAGCTAGCAAACAATTCGATGCAAACGAACCATCGCCACCCTTGGTCCCATACAAATCAAAAATGTGCTCGGGCTCTTTGGAAACGTCCATAAGCTCTGGGACACTGGCCTGCATCCGAAACGCTAGCTCATATTGCCTGACCCGTGTGGCGATCTCCGGATCTTCAAGCCTCTGGTCAGCAAGCCCATTGAGCGAGGCGATCGCATCGACCACCTGCCGCTGCTTTTGCACATCGACCCCCTTGGGGTTCCCCACGTAAAGCACCGGATCTCCAGTCCCGCGAAACTCAACCCCTTGATACTGCCCTGGCAAGAAACCAGAATGCCACTGTCGAGCAGCGATGGGTTGCCTCTGTCCATACTTGCCCGTCGAAACCATCACGACAAAACCTGGCATGTTCTCTGTTTCAGCCCCTAGACCGTAAAGCAACCAAGACCCCATCGCCGGCCGACCGCTGATCATCGATCCGGTGTTCATGAACGTATGGGCTGGATCGTGATTGATCGCATCGGTATGCAACGATCGCACGATGCACATGTCGTCGGCGCACTTGGATGCCAACTGCGGCCAAATCTCCGAGATAACTTGACCGCTTTTACCCCAAGGCTTGAAGCTGTGCTGGGGGGCGAAACAATTGAGCTTCTGCCCCTGAAGCTGCGCTATCTGCTGACCCTTGGTGATCGACTCTGGCATCGGCTTGCCATGCATCTGTGTGAGCTTGGGCTTGTGATCAAACGTCTCCAAGTGGGTCATCCCACCGGCCATGTACAACCAGATGATCCGCTTGGCCCTGGGAGCATGATGCAAGGGCTGAATCGTCCCTTTCGAAGCACCCAGAGCATCCGCTTGGTCGGCCCATGCGCGACGCCCAAGGAGCGATCCGAGAGCCATGGTACCAAGACTTATTCCGGGCCGCTGCAAAAACGTCCTGCGACCAATCCAATCGATGTGCGAACTCATGTCATCAC
>CAILTZ010000372.1 GCA_903837255.1 uncultured Pirellula sp.
ACCACAGAAAACTTATGGATCGCTTGGGCAAACTACTTTCGTCTCACGGGCCAATTCGAGCGCATGGTACAAGCCCTCGAATCGGCTGCCAATCTAAATCCAACCCACTGGCTATCCATGGCCGAGCTGTATGTGCTAGACGGAAAACCCGAGCTGGCTCGAAAGGCTCTGGCCAGTGCGTCCAACGCCTATCGGATGAGGTTGGGAAAAGATCCTTTGGCCAGCCAAGATCGGCTTCAATTGGCCATTGCTCAAGCCCGCATGGGCGAATACCAACAAGCTACAGAAACACTCAATGCCGGATTGGAACTGTCCCCCCAAAGCGAAGAGTTGCTCAGGGGGCGAACACAACTAGAAATCATCGGCCTGGAGCAATCGCTCAAGCTGGCCACCAAGCTCCCGCAAAAGCTCGACATCGTTCGCGAGTTGCTAAAAAAATCATCCGATCCATCGGGCATTTACCAAGCGGCCGTTGAACTGTATCAGCAGGCATCGACCACCGAAGAAAAAGGAATGGTATGGGAATTTCTCGACGAGTGCCTCAAGCTTTACGGGCCGAATCCCGCGCTCATGTTCTCCCAGAGCGTGATCCTGATCAATCAAGGAAAGATATCCGAGGCAATGCAATTGCTTCAAACGACTATCGATTCATTCCCTGAACATGGATTCTCTTTAAACAACCTCGCCTGGTTGCTAGCTACCCAGGACCCACAGGACCTTGAAAGAGCTAGGTCCTATGCACAGCGGGCCATTGCGACCAATCCGAAGATGGCCACCTTTCACGATACCCTGGGTACCATTCTCCTAGAGCTCAACGATTGGCGGTCGGCAATCGCCGAACTGGAGCTTGCGCTATCGCAGACTCCCATCAAAAACCGTTCAAAAATCCACGCGAAGCTCGCAAGAGCTTACGAGTCGATCGGCGACCGAACCCTTGCAACCCTGCACCGCGAACGAAGCGACCAAATCCCATAGGTTGCTTCGCGTCGGCAGTGTGCTTCGATGGCATACCCACAAGGAGCAATCGCCTACCGCCTACCGCCGAACGTTAATCGCTAGAGTTTGCCTTCGAGGGCTAACTGGTGGAAGAAGTGCTGTACGTTACTTTGATTCTTGAGCAACCAATCGATCGATGGTTCGCAGTTCATCGCCTTGGCAATCGCTTTGGTCGTCGCTTCTCGATTGGTTTTGAACAATACTTCTGGATCGTACTTGGCTGTAACGATCGATGGGTCGAGCCAAACCGAGACGATGATTCCAAGGTCGTTAGCTTTTGCCTTGGGGATGTACCCTTCTCTGACTGCATCGAGCACGCCGTTGGCGATCGCAGCTTGCACGGTCCCCATCAAAATGTTGGTGTACTTTTCGTTGTTAACCGTAACCTTGCTGACCATCACTGTGACGGGCCGGACTTGGACATCGCAATTGAGGATCGCATAGATTTTCGAGTGGCCTTTGGTTTGATTCCCGATCATGTTCGCAATGGAGTAACCGACTGGGCCATCGAGTTCGCCAATGACGACTTCGGGTTCGGCTGCTGACCAAGCCTCGGTGGATTCGACCAGGGCTTCGCCGGTCCTCATGACGATGCGGCCTTTGTTTGATACGCTAGTTTTTTTGGATGGGGTTTTTTTCTTTTTTGCCATGATGTGCAGTCTCGAGGGGTTGTTGGTGGGGCATGGTCGATCACTACTAGAGAACCGCTTTATAATAACCGATCCCACTATCGGGCTCCACTGTAAACCGACAATGTCCAGTTGGTTCAAGAAAAAACGGGTTTCAACGCTCCGAATCTTCGTGCTCAAGAAAACCTCATCGAGCACGATGCATCTAGACAACCATTGATACCCTTAAAAAGGGTCGTGATGACTGTCGGCAGGTCTGAGTCCAATGTGGTCCATGAGAATGTGGCAACGGTTCTTGATCCACTGCGGTGCATTGGAACCGAAGACCATACCCCAAATCGCAAAGCCCAAGGCGACCAGTTGCGGCGGTAACTTTTCGTTCAATCCGTTGAAACCTCGGATGGGAATGTTATTGGAGAAAGTGACCAACGCCCAAGAACCAACCCCCAAAATGATGGATAGAACTGCACCTTGGGTCGTCGCCCGTTTCCAGTACAACCCAGCGGCCAGCGGAACAAACGCACCGGCGAGAGTGATTTGATAGGCGCTTGAGACAAGTTCGTAGATTGAAGTTCCTTTGGTCATGATCGCATAGATCAAGACCAACGATGCAAAGATTAAAATCGTGATCCGCATGGCCAGCAACAGTTGTTTGTCTCGCATGTTGGGTTTGATATGCCGGAGGATGTTTTCGACAAAGCTTGTCGATGGCGCCAGCAGCGTGGCCGAAGAACACGATTTGATCGCCGAGACCAAAGCCCCGAAGAACAGGATCTGAGCGAAGAAAGGAGTGTGGTCCAAGATCATCCTAGGCAGAACCTGTTGGGGGTCGCTCTCGAGCAACTCCTTGGAGTGCTCTGGCATTCTGATCAACGCTGCCACGACGATAAACATCGGGACAAACGCGAAGGCTAGATAGCACAGTCCCCCAATCACTGCTCCATACTTTGCCGACCGTTCGTTTTTGGCCGACATCACCCGTTGGAACACGTCCTGCTGGGGGATCGATCCTAGCATCATCGTGACGGCTGCAGCGATGAAGAAAGCCCAATCTTTTAGGGTCGGATCGGGGAAAACATTGAACCACTGACGCTCCGCCGCATACTCGAAAACTTTGGAAGTCCCTCCGACCAAACCAGACGAATACCAAGCGATGTAGGATAGCCCCAGGACCAAGACGATCATTTGGATAAAGTCGGTCCAAGCCACAGCGAGCATGCCACCCATCATGACGTAGATCAGAACCAATACCGTTCCGATGATCATCCCGGTCTCGTGATGGATCGCCCCACCAGAGAGAATCGTAAAGACCAATCCCAGGGCGGTGATCTGTGCCGCGACCCATCCTAGGTAACTCAGGATGATCATCACCGAACAGAGGATCTCAACCGGAACCCCGTACCTTCGTCGGAAGAAATCACCGATCGTAAGCAGTTTCATTCGGTACAATCTGACCGCGAAAAAAAGTCCTACGAATACCAAGCACATCGAAGCTCCGAAGGGATCTTCGATCACACTGCTAAGCCCTCCTTTGACAAATTTGGCCGGAATCCCCATGACGGTCTCGGCTCCAAACCAAGTTGCAAAACTTGTCGTGATGACCATGTACAAGGGTAAGGTGTGACCTGCGACTGCAAAGTCGGCAGTGTTCTTGACCCGAGTACCGGCCCAAGCTCCAACGGCTAGAGTGCCTATCAAGTAAATAAAGACGAAGATCAGTAATTCGACATTCATCGCTCATCACTCCCGAGGCATTTACGATATCACC
>CAILTZ010000373.1 GCA_903837255.1 uncultured Pirellula sp.
GATTAATCCGCCACGGCGGACTCTGCCGACTGAGCTACTGGGGATTTTATTTTTGTCATCCCCTGGCGTCCGACTAGCGGATTAATCCGCCTCGGCGGACTCTGCCGACTGAGCTACAGGGGAATTTGTTTTTGTCATCCCCTGGCGTCCGACACGCGGATTAATCAGCCGCGGCGGACTCTGCCGACTGAGCTACAGGGGAATTTGCTGTGTCCGAAATTTACTCGCTAGCCATCCTTTTTTCAAGCCTAACTCTTGCTCGCTATCCATAGACCTGCCAAAAACGCTAGCAACCCTAACGACAGGCTCCCGGCCCCATAGCCAATCAAACCCAAAAAACGACGCTGATGCATCAAATCCGCTAATTCCATGGCTAAGGTCGAAAACGTAGTCAACCCGCCACAAAACCCGACACCCAGGAACATGACCCCCACACTGGGCTTGGGGTTCGCCGGAAAAGACGCAACAACCATACCCAAAAGAAAGGATCCTGCGAGGTTGACCAAGCCGGTCCCAAGCACCGACGAGGCGTTGGGCAAGCACCAGCTGCACAGCCGACCCACACCGTAGCGTACCACACTCCCGCACGCGCCTCCCATCGCGACCCATACGGCTGCCATCCAACTCGTATTCAATTGCTTGCTCCTATCTCCTTCGTTCGGCATACGCTCACGGCTCGCTCGCCTCGTTTCCTTCTCACGGACAAACTGGTGCCAAGACTCTCGAAGCATGCGAGCGATCGTGATGGATCGTGTTGGTCGCAGAAATGGCATCTGCAGGGAACTCCTGCGAGTCTGCTCGGCCAGTCTGAGGATTCGGTTCGTACAACGGTGCACCAGTGCTCGCTAGAGTCACGCGAATCCGATGACCGGCATTGAAAATCTGGCTAATCCATCCGACGTCAAAGGATACCGGAACGATCTGGCCGGGGGTCATCAGCACTTCTTTGTCGAAACCTTCGCGATACCTCAGTCGCTGCGGATAATCGACGATCAGGATGGATCGCCCATCCGGATAGACATCACTGACGCGTACAATCACATCGGTATCTCGAGCCGTTGAGGACAGAAATAATTCCGCGCGGATGCGACCTGTCCACTCGATGGGTACGGTCAGTAACTCGGTGGTGAACGTTCGTACCTGTGCCTGCTTTTCGAACTCGCGGGCATCGGTCGCACCGGGGAACGAACTCCCAGGGATCTCACACGGGGCTTTGGGATCGCTGACAAACGATGTCGAGCCGGCATTCTCACCCGGGGCCTCCCAAGTCAATCGACCATCGCTGGCAAGATACAGTGGCTGCATCTTGTGCTCCGGCGGAAAGTCTTCGGCAGTTCGCCAGACGTTCCCAGGCGCACCGGGCTCTCCAAGCGCCCCCATCACATAGTAGCGCACGGCTGGCTCTTTATCGACTCCCGTATCGATGCCTTTGAGCCAGTGGTCAAACCATCGCACCATGTGCTCGGTCTCCGGCCAAGCCGCATCCTCTGGATAAGTCAATTGGCCAACCTGATAGCCTTTGTTGAGTCGGCCGTGCAGCCAAGGGCCAATGACTAGCTGCTGGCGCTTTCTCGATTGCTCCCCGCCCCGGTGCTGTCTCCCCTGAAAACTGGCGATCGAGCCCTGATTCATAAAGTCATACCAGCTACCGATGGTAAAGCACGGGACGTTCATCTTTTCAAAGTGCCGCGAGCAATCCTCGGCTTGCCAGTACTCATCGTAACGAGGATGCTCAAACCACTCTTCGAGCAAGCGGTCGTTGTCTTGCGGTACCCGACAAACCTGCTTCAACGCACCGAATCGCACAGGCCGCGTGGTCCCG
The DNA here is from genome assembly GCA_903837255.1 of uncultured Pirellula sp. GTDB lineage: Bacteria > Planctomycetota > Planctomycetia > Pirellulales > Pirellulaceae > JBKCUI01. The sequence goes on from CAILTZ010000373.1 coordinate 1,823, forward strand.
CCTATTCGGTAGCCTTCATGAAACAGGCTCAGGCCGGTGTCTACCATGTACTGAGCCGTCAGATTGGGGGGCTGGGTGATCGCAAGGAAATTCTGAGCATAGCCGGCTTGGGAGCTACCAAACGTTCCGACCTTTCCTGTGCTCCAACTCTGCGCTGCGAGCCATTGGCAAACGTCGTAACCATCTTTGAGTTCTCCGGAGCCCAAGGCCCGGTAGCCGACCCAAGTCCCTTCCGACTTCCACGTTCCACGATAGTTGACCATGGCCACCACATAGCCGGCTTGGGCAAGCTTGGCCGCCGATCTGCGAGTGGACTCGCCTTGTATGTCGGCATACCGCTGTTCAAAGAGCACCGGCCAAGGCCCTTGGCCTTGCGGGAAATAAACCAGTGCCGAAAGGTGTTTGGCATCCCGCATCGGAATCATCCGATGCTCTTCGATGATCCCCCCAAAATCCAGCTTGGCAAGCTCTTGGCCATGAACCATGTCGATCGCGATGAGCACCAAAAAAAAAACGATCCGGCCCATCCAAGCACATCGCTGTAAAAAATGCATTTGCCTATAGCTCGCAAATAAAGAAAAGGGATAAAGTAAATCAAACTCTCCGGGATTTTTCCGTTGCGGTCTTGGCACTTTTGGGAGATTCCCGAAATCCTTGTCCCAACAAACCAGAGTGTATAGGGTGATCGCATGGCAGGGAGAGGATCCGTTTAGTCCAAGAGCTGTTTCAATCGGAGTGCAGACTTAAGTACATTGAGAGTTGGATAATTCTGGGCGAGATGTGCCGCATGCTTGCGAGCGATCTTGTTGCCTTGCTCGCCTCCCAGTGCATCTCGCAAGTCGGCGAGAATGCTAGCGGCTTGGCGGTAGTTATCCGTGCCACGTTTTTCAACAAGCTCTGAGGCCTTCTTCAACCACGAATCGGGAGCAGACTGCATCTCGATCATTCTTGCGTGACGCTGCTTTTCAGCCTTATCGGCATCGCGTTTGGCTTTGGCGGCTGCTTGTTTCTTCTCCTTTTCGTCTTCTTTCTGACGCAGCGTCTCGCACATTTGAAGCAGTTGTGCCACGGTGCGAGTCGGCGGTTCAACGGGCCAGCTCGGTGTTTGTTGGCTATCGCGAATCTCTGAAAGCAGCTCAGCTTTCAATGCGACGGGATCTTCTGAGAGCATTCGCTGAACTATTTCGGTCCGACGCGAATCGGTAATAGACTTCAGCCAAGCCTTGACCGAATCACCTTGTGCGCCCTGAGCGTTGTACGCTGGGATGCCAACGGCAGCAGCACCGACCAGCAGTGGATCACCTTCAAAAAAGGCAATTAGATCAGCAGATTCACCTGACAGAGCGCTGAGTCCGTGAGGTACTGGCGGCTCCAGCACGGGCACTTCTTCATGGGTTGAGGACATCGCACTGCAGAGCCAGAGAACATACAGAGCGCGGAGATCGCCGGCGACGAGCATTTCTCTGAGCTTTGCGGTTGCATCCAGGTAGTCATCGAACTCCCAGACGGCATCGTAGGCATCTTCAAGATACGGAGATACGGTCAGAATGCCTGCTGTTCCAGTCTTGTCTGCAGTCCACTTGAAACCCTCGGTGCTGATATACTTTGACCAAACGCTCTTTGAGAAGGGCAAACCGCTCGGCAATCGCATTCGAATCTCGCGGTTACCGTAGTTGGAATAGGTCAAAAAAACGTCGTACCCGTTGCGCAGCATTCCATCGACGTCGCCGCGAAACGAGCTGTAATGGTATTCGACTTCGAAGTCCCATTTGGTGAACTCAGCTCGCGACGACTGCCGATCCATGAACTCCAGTTGTTTATCTGAGAGTGGACGATCGATGGCTCGGAATTTTACGATTTGCAATTCGCTCATTTGCCGAATTTAACCCGCATTTGCGCGGCCCCTGGAGTTGGAGTAAGCGAGTCGATCAAGTACCGTTGACAACCAAAGAACTAGACTCGTAAGGAGGGTAGTATACACGAATCGCACGAGCCATTTTGGCGAACTGTTTTGGCTCAGCGGAAAGTGTGCCTTTGTCTCAGAACCTGGACGTTCTGTCGATCATTCTTGGCTAGACCGGATTCGCTAGGGAGGGGGGTTGGTAGATTTCCCCGATACCGGCGAGGTGCTAAGCCGGTGACAAAGACAGTGGCAAAGACAGTGACAAAGACAGTGACAAAGACACAGACTGTGGCGAAAAGGTACGGAACTGGGCCGTTAGCGATCGTGGGCGTCAACCTTTTGGAGTTGTAGGGAGTTCAGCTTCGCGCTGAAGTTTGTCGCGTTCGTCGTGCGATGCTTCTGAAACAAAAAATGCAATGTAGGGTAACAGGAACATGACGGACATAACAAAGAGGACAGCCGCTACCATTCCTAGCATCGACAAGTCTTCGACCGTAACTGCCGCCACAATGAAGGTCGCTAGCGCGAATACCAACGTTAGTGCCATCGCGGTAGAAATACCCGCGTATTGAACATCCATTTCAATCTCTTCCTTTGAAATGGTCATCTGATTAACGGTGCGAAGCATTTTTTCCCTGGATTGCCTTTCCAGATAGCATACGGATACTAGGCCCAGAAGCAACGCTGGAACAGGCAATGCCGCTAGATAGGCAGACGGTCGCAAGAATACAAAGAGCAAGGTCATAGCAACGAGTGAGATCGTCAGCAATAAATATAATATCGCTTTCGCGTGTCGCATCATTGCGTGCGAATCGGGCTCGCCAAGTTTCTTTGTATCCACGGTATCTGTCTTCATTCGCTCGATGAGCCTTATAGACCGCGGCGCATCCCGCCTGCAAAAAACGACACTACAGCAAGGACGAGAAATACCAGGAACAGGATTTTGGCGATTCCCACGAACGATCCGGCGATGCCTCCAAAGCCCAGGATGGCCGCGATGAGGGCGATAACAAGGCAGGTGATGGCTAGCTGTAACATTTTTGATTCCCTCAATCGAAAGTCACGGGTCTTCACATCGATTGATACTGCAAAGCATCTTTCGCTACAGTTCATTATTCATTCGTAGCGTGTCGCTGGACATCGAGTGTTCTATGGAACCGCCATGGCGGAATCATCGATGACGAGGTGAGTTCTTTCGAAACGCTGTCCTCTAGAGGTGTGAGCCTTGAGGCTAGAGTAGGAAGAATGTATCTTACAGCCTTCAAGCCTACCGCCCTCAGGCCTGCTGAAGATCGGCTTAGGTAGGCGCACTGGCTCCTTAATCTCTCCATCTACTATGAATAATATCGAAGTATTTTTAAGTTCAAGCACGTTCGCGGTGGCCGGTGCATCGCAGGATCGATCTAAGTACGGCAACAAAGTCTTCCGAGCGATTATCGCTTCGGGTCGCACTGTCTATCCGCTGAATCCGACGGCATCGGACGTAGAAGGTGATCCCGCGTTCGCCTCGATTGCCGATCTACCCGTTGTCCCGGAGTCCCTATCGATCGTCACTCCACCACACGCCACGCGGGAGGTCATCCAACAAGCGATCGCTGCAGGCGTCAAGAATGTTTGGATGCAACCCGGAGCAGAGGATTCCAAAGGAAGCCAAGCCGCTCGGGAAGCCGGACTCAACGTCATTGACGATGGGAGTTGCATACTTGTCAGTCTTTCCATCGAACGATCATCGAAGTAGAGGTCTAACCCCATGATGCTCATTGGACACTAGCAACGGATCTTCGAGCAGCGGAGATCAAAAGCTGGCGGATTCCACTAGGCCTTTTTCAGATTTCGCTCGATA
>CAILTZ010000374.1 GCA_903837255.1 uncultured Pirellula sp.
CAAAGACAGACATCGCCGAATGGGAGCGTCTTTACAAAAAGCTTACGCGAGCCTCTGAAGTGCTCGCCATCGAGGGTGCGGAACTGACTCCTTTGCTTCCCTGGAGTGAAATATTCGCCAAACTGCGAGAGATGAACAAAGCTTCGAAAACAGCTGCCGGCAAGGACACCCCTGCGGACTCCAAACCCAAAAGCGATGCGATCAGCTTCACCAAGGATGTAGCCCCGGTTCTGGTCGAGCACTGTGGTCGATGCCACGTCGATAAAACGACCGGTGGATTCACGATGCCAACATTTGAAGGACTCATGAAAGGCTCCAGGGCAGGGGTGGTCCTGTTTGCTGGCGATCCAGACGGCAGCCCGCTGGTCGAAGCCATGGCAAGTGGTACGATGCCCCCGAGCGGCAACAAAGTGCCCGAAGCCAAGCTCAACGGGATCAAGGCTTGGGTCAAAGCAGGGGCGAAGTTCGATGGTGAAGATCCGAAAGCCAACCTGAGGGTACTCGTCGGAGGTCCGGATGCAAAACCGCCCGAGCCCCCCAAGCCCGTCGAAGTCATGGAGAGCACTGGCAAAGAGACCGTTAGTTTCGCCAATGACATCGCTCCTATTCTGGTTGCCAATTGCAGCGGTTGCCATTACGGTGGAAATCGACCCTCGGGTGGTCTGAACTTCACCAACTTCGCAGGCTTGCTCAAGGGCGGCATGACAGGCCCGGCGTTCGAGCCGAGCAAGGGCAAGGAAAGCTTGCTCGTCAAGAAGTTACTCGGGCAAGCCGGCCAGCGGATGCCCGCCGGTGGGCGGCCCGCCCTCAAGCCCGAGGAGATCGAAAAGGTCACCAAATGGATCGACGAAGGAGCAACCTTTGACGGTGGGGATCGCGGCAGTCAACTCGATAGCGTCATCGCCAAATCATGGGCCGCCAAGGCAAGCCATACCGAGCTCATGGAAAGACGGATGACCAGGGCCCGAGACCGCTGGAAGATCGTCTCCCCCACGGCGGTTGCAGAGGAAAAAACGAATCAGGACTTTCACGTCCTAGGGAACGTCAGCCCCAGTGGGCTCGAGCAAGTCATGTTGGCAGCAGAGGCGGCTGCCAAGTCCGTCCGCAAGCAATATCGGCTCAACCCCAAGGAGCCAATCATACGTGGTGGGATCACAATCTACGCACTCAAATCTAGGTACGATTACAGCGAGCTGGGCAACATGCTCGAAAAACGGGCCTTACCTCAAGAGTGGTCCTCGCACTGGAAACGCGATATCCTGGACATGTACATTGCCATCGTGCCCGACAAATCCAATGCCAAGCTCAATGAGTCGGCGCTCATACAGCAGATAACAAGCGTATGGATGGCTTCTCACGAAGGAGTCCCCAAGTGGTTTGCAGACGGTGCAGGGCGAGCCGCTCTGGCCAACGCCGTGGGTCCCAACGACGAGCGGGTCAAACCATGGTTTCAAAAACTCCCGCTGGTTGTCGATGAGATCAAGGACGTCAAGCCTTTGATGGAGGGCAAGCTCAACGACGAGGACGAGGCTATCGTCGGCTTTGGGTTGGTCAGAACCATGCAAAGCACCCCGATGAAAAAGCAGTTCGAGTCAATCGTTCGCTCAATCAACGACGGAGCGACGTTTGAGGACGCCTTTAAAAAGTCGATCGGCCCGATCGACGCTTTTCTGAATCAAGCTCTAGGCAAAACAAAAAAGTAGCACCACGACGAAAGCTACCCATCAGCGACCGATCATCGGTTGAGCGTAACCTGGCGGATACCCAGCAGATGTCGTGCCCGCATAGCCGCCCGGAGCAGGCTGGCTACCCGGTATAGGCTGGCCGTAGACTGGTGGTTGGCCATAGACGGGTGGCTGGGAATAAACGGGTGGTTGGCCATAGACCGGTGGTTGCGTCATCGGGGGTTGCCCTGCTGTAGGTTGACCGTAGGTAGGAAGCCCCATGCTAGTCGGGGCACCTGCTGGGGCGGCAGCGGTCCCCGGCGTGGGATAAGGCTGAGGAGGGTAACCTGGATAGGTCGGGTAGGGGGACATGGCAGGGTATTGCGGTTGAGTGCAACTGGTCCCAGCGCAACCGGACAAGCATCCGATCGATAGCAGTTGAAATGCGATGCACAGGATTGGCCTTGGAATGCTTGTCATGATGCTGCCTACAAGTTGACATGGGGGTCGGCAAACCTTTTGTTTGCTATCGATGTCGGATCGTCCAAGTTTCCCGGAGCGGTGTCTACATCGATTCGCCTAAAAAGCAACTTGACATTGCGATTGAGACAAATTTTCTGGTAGGGTGATTTCTGCCGAATCGGCAGTCAAATGGAAATCAGCGAGGAAAAGTGGGTGCCTAGAACATTGCGTTGGGTGATGATTTTTTGGCCGGGATTAGCCCTCGCATGGGAGTCTGGTAGTTTCCGTGCGCTTGGGATCTGCTTGGTATTTTCATTTGCGGTGCAGACGGCTTGGGTCGGGACGTTCGTTTGGCCAGCGTTATTGAGAGATTGGGAAATAAGCCTGTTGTGGTGGTCGATCGCTTTGGCGGTACTCGGGTCGGTCATCTATCAAACCTGCTATATCGCTTGGGCGAGCCACTCGGATGCCGGAAGGTGCAGCGATTTGGCGTTACAGGAAGCGCAAGCCTATTACTTGCAGGGAAGTTTTTTCGAGGCAGAACAACTGCTTACTCCCTACGTGTCGCAGGGAGAATGGGACGTCGAGGCGGCGCTTTGGCTAGCCTCGATTTATCGTCGCACGGGTCGCTTTGAGGC
>CAILTZ010000375.1 GCA_903837255.1 uncultured Pirellula sp.
CGGATCGGCACTGGATCGATCAACCAACGTGCCTTTAATGACCTAGTACCCCAACGCAATACTCATCCAACCGCGACTCGCTCAGGCACGGAGGCCTTGCCAAGTGGACTGCTCTTCCTATCTTTCAATCTCGCTGAAGTCCCTCTTCCCCAACGCGAAATTCATCGGTGCCGACGACATCCTCTGCGGTGCCTGCGATCAACATCCCGATGCCCAACTCCATGACTGGGTCTTCGCCGCAGGACTCAACTCCTGGGCCTCGCCCGAAAAAGAAGTCCTTCTAGCCCAAGCCCAAGGGGCTGTCGGCGTCCTGACCGAACAATACCTGCCCACCTCGCTGCCTCAGTGCATCGTCCCCAATGTCCAGGATGCCCTCGGGAGACTCTCCATGCACCTTGCCGGGGAACCTTGCAACAAAATCCTTACCATCGGAGTCGTAGGGACCCACGGAAAAACGACCGCGAGCCTACTGATCGCCTCAATGCTCAAAAAGATCGGCAAATCGGTCGCCTATCACACCAGCCTCGGTGGCTCTACCGGTCAGCAAACCGGATTGGTCGCCGATGCCTCGGCAGATGCGCTGAGCCTAGCCGAGTGGCTCAAGCAATCCGTCAGCGAGAAGACCCCAGCTGCCATCCTGGAACTCACCGACGAAATGCTCCAATCCCATGCCACTGCCGGTCTGGAATTCGATGTGCTGGTCTTCACAAGCCTCCGTCGAACCCAACGCTGCGATACCCTCCAAGCCCGCGGCATCGAAAACGCCATGAGCCGACTGCTCGGTCAACTCAAGGAACATGGGGTTGTCGTCTGCAACGCTGACGACGCTCGCCTAAACCGATGGGCTGATCGATCGTGCCCCGACGCGATCCGCTATGGCCTGGATGCCGAGGCGGATGTCCAAGGTCGGCGTCTATGCTCGAATTCCGGCGAGCAAACAATGATGCTCTCGGCTGGAAATTGCATCGCCCCACTGACAAGCTGCATCCTGGGTGACCACAACGCCCGACACATGCTCTGCGCGGTTGCCGTCGGGTACTCGCTAGGACTCGAACTCTACGAAACGGTCTGCGGAGTCGAAAGACTTCAACGCATCCCCGGACGTATGCAACGCGTCGCGATCGATCATGACTTTAGCCTTTACGTCGATCTAGCTGACCAACCTGACCGGCTCGCTGTCTCACTCCACTCGTTGTCCAAAGACGGTACGCCGGTGACCTGCATTGCAGAAGTCCCCGATGCTGCAACCCCCGAACAACTGGCCGCGTACGGACGTGTGCTGGAACGCTCCGCCTCGTTCGTGATCCTAACCCAAAGTCGACGAAGTATCCGATTCGGACAGAAAGCTATCTGGCAAGTTCTCGATGGATGCGAACGCCCAGCGGCCATTCAAATCGTCCCTAATCGCCGCGCAGCGATCGAACTGGCTATCCGCAGCAGTCGGCCTGGCGATGCTATCCTCATGGCCGGCTGGGGTGCCAACCGTTGGACCAACGATCAAACCCGGGAAAGCCTCTGCGACCTGGACGTCGCTTCCGAGCTGCTAAGAGAGTTTATCAACGAACCTACGGAGCAAGACAACGCTCGGGAACTACCGGCCCCCAGCGCACCGGCCCCCAGCGCACCGGCCCTGCGAATCTATCGCGGAAAAGCTGGCTAGTGCATCTTTTCGGTGCAAATTCTCAAAGCATTTTCTCAATGAGCTTGGCAACAAGCTCCGGATTGCGCTCCTTGCGCAGATGCTCAATCTGATCGGCAGGAACTCCCATGCGTTCCAAATTGGTGAACATGCTGTCCCAAACCTTGTCGCGCTTCTTGCCTTCAGCCAAATACAGCTCGGTCAGTAGCTCCTGAGCCCGCTGCAAAGACACCGCATCGCGGTTCTTGTAGTAGTTCTTGATCACCGATTGCTGGTAACGGGAGAAATTCTCCATGGGCATAAGACGAAACTCCGGGAATTGAGGATCGGGGATTGAAGATACCGTTTCTACTTGGCCATTTCTTCGATGATCTTGTCCAAGCCCGGCAACTCAACGCCGTGAGTCAACTCTCGAATCGCTTCGAGATGCATCGCCTTGGCCTGCGTTACCGCATGATTGATCGCTTCGAGTGTCAGTCGCTGCGTCAAGGACTTGTGCTCTGGAGCAAGCAATGAGCTGGAGATATCCACCTCGTGCACCAAACCCAACCCGCTGACCTCGACGGTCACCTGGTGGTCACCCTCGCAAGCCCGCCCGCAGATCCGCTTGCCTTCCATCTGCTGCTTGAGCTTGGACATGCGTTCGGGCATCTGGCCAAACGATTTCATCAGATTGGCGATGTTGCCTAGATTTTTGAACATGACGTTGGAGACTCCAGCCAATGGTCCTAACGAATTTGCAATTGCAACCAGCCATCATCGATCCCGACAGCACACAATTGCAAATCTTTGAACTGCGCTGGAAGCCGATCGGACCATCGCACGGGACTATCGAACAGCTTGTCTCGAAACAATTGCTCAAATTTGTTTTTGAGGAATGTGCGGAGAACGACGCCCCTGGCCCCTTGTTGCACTTTTCCGGTAAATTCGACATTGAGGTCTCCTTGAC
>CAILTZ010000376.1 GCA_903837255.1 uncultured Pirellula sp.
GAGGACTTCGCCACCCTGCTCGACCACTTGGTCGAAGACCATCAATCGGCCAGATCGGCCAGATCCGCCTGATCAGACGGATCAGACGGATCAGACGGATCAGACGGATCAGACGGATCAGAAAAACCGTCATAGTTTCACTCAAGTGAATCTTTGGAAAGTCCGATACCTTCGAATAAGTACGCCGGATCGGGCACCGAGAATCGTCCCCGCCGGACGATCGACAGTCCAATGATGGAAAAAGCAACGATGAAATCCGCCAAATCTCTTAGCAATCAATCTGTACACTTCGGATGGATCGCCCTTGCTGCCCTGTGCGGTCTTGCCATGAGCACCGGCTGCCAAGTCCATGTGGCGGGTCAAACGCTACCAAGCGGGTACTATTTGATGGACGACATCCAATACTTCCCAGCTGGCTCTGAGAACAAATTGGCCAATGAAACGGCAGCTCTGAAGGCCGATCGAGAAGCGGCCCGGACTCGCCGCTAGAGCTTCCAAGCCCTAACGCTTTTGCCCTGGCTGACTGCTTTTCCTTCGGGCTCGCTCTTTGGAAACCGCAATTCGACTCGGCAACCGAGTTGTTTTTCGCTTTCAAGCCTGACGCTTCCTCCGCTCTCGCTTACCAGTCTTCGCACGACTGCAAGCGACACTCCTAGCCCTCTGCCGGCTTCTCTCCCGCTGTAGAACAGATCGAAAGCTCGGCGGACAGCTTGAGGGCTCAACCCCGGTCCGGTGTCTTCGATTGATATTCGAATGGTTGTTCCGATCTCATCGATCGACCAAAGGATCGAGTCGGATTCCCGGCAGGCATCGATCGCGTTTTGGGCAATGAGCCTGAGTGCTTCGAGCACTCCGATGGGGTCGACGCGTGCAAGAGCTACGGTGGATTTTTTGCTCAGTTGCCAGATGAGATTTTTGGGTTTGGCCAGCGGTTGGGATCTTTGGAAAGCTTCATCGACGAGTGGTATCAAATCGACGCGTGGACACTCGACGCGCCTGGGTTGAACCGCGCGCATCAGCTCGGCAAGCATCTCGTGGGCTCGCATGGCTTGGTCGACCACCGTTGCCAACGATTTGCGATCGTACTGATCGGTCGACTTGGAGAGCAGCTGCTGGGCTCGAGCCAAGATATTGCCAAGCGGGTTGTTGATTTCGTGGGTTAGCCCATAAGCCAACTCGTAGACCTGTCGCCGCGAAGCCGCCTCGACCGATTCTTGGACCGATGCGCAACTGCTGAGCATCGAGATCGCGCGTTGAAGAGCGCTGCGCAGAGGTGACTTGCATTCCTCGCTGAGCCGGGTCTGCTCGAGCTGGCTGGAGAACCAGACCATCCAAGCCAATAGGCCGCGTTGCCCAAGCGCTTCGGGCCCCAGCGATTCGTGGAAGTTCTCGTCGAGGGAGTCAATCGAAGCGTAGAGTTCCGGAATCCGCGTGCGGACTTGATGAATCAAATCCAACAGGGCCCTGTGACTGCCAATGGGACCGGTTTTTAAAGCCCCTGCATTTGGCGATTTGGCCTCGGAGGCTTCGTCGGGAGCCTGGGACAAGACTTGGTTCCACGCGTCGATCGAAGACTCCAGAATCGAGTGCGAAAGTTTGATGATTCGAGGGTCGGACATCAAAACAGACTGCGGCTGACGGTGGTGGGGACTGATCCAATGGAATCCCAACAGTATAGTTCGAGGATCGAGCTTGCGGCCTGTCGATTGCAGAAGTCAAAGGCGTTGGCCTCGGAAAATTTGGCTTTTGGGCCGTTTTGCGCTCCCTCGGACCAGCGTAAGTTTCGATAAAACATTGACTTCGGACCAATTTCAGGGTTTAATAAGCCATGGCGGTGATCAGCCTCCATCGCCACCCCACACACACACCATCATCCCTCCCTTGGCGTCACCCGGACCGCCGAGTCGAGGACGATTTTCCGCCCGCTTTTCCAATAATCTTCATTTCATCTTGGCGTACCAACGAGGCAAACTCATGGCCAGGCGACTTGCACCCCGCGGAATGACGCTGATAGAAGTTCTCATCGCCACCGCTCTGACGATGATGATCATGCTGGCGCTTGCCCAAGGCTTCAAAACCACCAGCCAGAGTATCTCGACAGGCAGAGCTCGACTAACCGGTAGCGACCAGCTTCGCTCGATCTCAACCCTGTTGCGTTCGGACCTGCAGGGCTTAACGGTGTCGACACTGGTTCATCCCCAAAGCTCCAAGTCCCCAAATGGGTACTTTCTTTCCTACGATGGGCCTTTGACGGATTCGACCGCGATGCTCTTCAATTATGTCACTACAGGCAAGGAGATCGAGGACAAGCTCAGTGGTAGTCGCTGGTCGGATATCGACGACGTGCTGATGTTCACTGCCAAGGCGCGCGATGGCCATTGGTTCTACGGTCGAGTGCCATTGGCCCTGATGAAAATCCACGCGGGGGCCACCTCAGTGACCTTCCAAGACTGGCTGACCGAAGTGACGATCGCTTCGGAGTATGCCGAGATCGCATGGTTCATGCGACCGCTCAATGAACTCGGGATGTTTAACAATCCGGACCCACAGAACTCCAATGGAAGCTACTCCTACTCGCCTACGTCCACTCCAGTCAACGATGTGATTCCAGTGGTGGATTTGAATGGGGACAACATCCCAGATCCCGATGGGATGCCGGACCGAGTGGCTCTTTGCCGACGGGTGCTTTTGATCCGTCCGGATCTGAATTTGAACATCAGCAATCTCTCCGCAGTCCCCGATGACCCGCAACTGACCGCATCCCCCATGCTGATCAATTCCAACGACTCGGATTCCTTCCGTTATCAAATGAGGTTCGCTTACCAACGCACCGACCTGTCGGTGCGTAAGCAGTGGGATTCAGCCAACAGTCGTTTTGTGCTCAAAACCAATACGCTCGGTGACCTGCAGCGTCCCGAGAATCGCTTTGCCCACTACTGCCTACCTGCCGGCGGCTCTAACTCCTCGCTCCCGATCATTGCATTGACCAACGAAGCCAACTCGAACGGCAACTACAGAACCATGACGGACCTTGCAATGTCCGGCGTGAACCCCACCAACGACCGTGGATTCATCCCCGCAGCATTTTGCCGAACGAACCTAGTCCGCACAGGCAACAACTCCTACGGGGTCCAGTTCACCCAGGACGAGATCGTGGCTTCGAACGTCGTAGGATTTGATGTCCGAGGCTACGACAGCTCGGCCTTGCAACTCTATGCTCCTGGAGTCGACGGTGTTTGGGGATTCGGTGCCAGCACTCCACTTCAGGACGCAGGGGCTCCAGGCTCGGACGATCTGATCGTCGGACCGAGCGATCCGGGTTACGCGGTGATGCTCAAGAACGGACCCATTATTCCGGCCAACTCCGGTACGTTTGTCGATCTATCCTGGGGGTTCCGAGTCGTCAACCAACTGACGAATTCCTCTCGAACTACTTATGGCTTGGCCGTGAACAATACATCCATTTGGGGTAGCGCTTTGTCAGGCTATGAACCGATCGCCGGAGGGATCATCGACTCGATGACCCGTTCCGGTAAATTCTCGACCACCTTCTCGGTTCACCAACCCACCTTCGATACCTTTAGCGACTACTACGAATCCGATGGCAACCTGCAATCCAACGGCGTTTCAGAAAACGGCATGGTTGCTTACGGTTCAAACCCGGTCCTGAGCACGTCCCCCGACCGCGGTATCGACGGTGTCGATAACAACGGTAACGGAGTGATCGACGAAGAGGGCGAGCGTGACACGAGCCCACCTTACCGATATGCGATGCCAGCGATCCAGGTCAAGCTGCGAGTCCAAGACACCACGGCTGGGACCCTCCAAGAGCTTTCGTTGGTCCATAGCCTTCAAGGGAACTAGGGCAGGATGTCAGACTTTCTCCGCCTCGCACAAAAGCGAGTGGTTGTCTTTGGCGTGGCCAACAAAAAGAGCGTCGCGGCCCACATTACCAAGTCCCTTCTCGAGGTCGGTGCCCAGGTCGTCTTGGTGGTCCGATCCGAAAAGCGTCAGCAGGAAGTTGCCAAGCTCTTTCCGGACCTGAAGATTTTGGTCTGCGACGTCGAGCATCAAGACCAGATCGATGCGATGGCAAAGGAGTTGCAGGATGAAAACATCCCGATAGCAGGTGTGTGCCATTCGATCGCGTTTGCGGATTACAGCGATGGAATCAAGCCGTTCCATGAAACGACCCGCAGGCAGTTTTTGCAGGCGGTCGATATCTCCTGTTTCTCGCTGATCGCGATCTGCAACGCGCTTCGTCCGATCTTGGCAACCGATGCCTCGGTTGTCACCATCAGCATTTCGACGACCAAGATGGCCAGCGAAAGCTATGGCTTTATGGCCCCGGTGAAGGCTGCACTGGATTCATCTCTGGCGTTTTTGGCCAAATCCTTCAGTCGATTTTCTCAGGTTCGCTTCAACGCCGTGGGGGCTGGACTGCTCAAAACCAGTGCGTCGGCAGGCATCCCAGGCTACGTGGACGCTTATCTGTTTGCCGAGCAAGCCATCCCGCGCAAGTCGGGGTTGACGACCCAGGAGGTGGCCGACACAGCGGTGTTTCTGCTGAGTCCTCGGTCATCGGGGATCAACGCTCAGACGCTGATTGTCGATGCTGGCATGGCGATCAACTATTTCGATTCTGAGATTATCTCGCCTCAAAAGGGCTGAGTTGTTCTAGGCAAAGATATCTCGATCGAGCATTCGGTACTGGATCGCTTCTTCGATATGGTGAGGTTCGATCTTGGGTGAGTTTTCTAGGTCGGCGATGGTGCGAGCCACTCGGATGACTTTGTCGTGGGCTCGAGCCGAGAGTCCCAATTCTGAGACGGCTGTTCGCATGCGCTGCATTTGAATCTTTCCGAGCGGACAGGTTTGACGAAGTTCCCGGCTGCTCATCTGCGCGTTGGTAAGTGTTTTGGAGGAGGCGAAGCGTTGGTTTTGAAGATTGCGAGCCGCCATGACTTGGTCCCTCATCATCGCGCTGCTGGTCCCGGCGGTTCCGTGAGCTAATTCCTCGAACGGAACTGC
>CAILTZ010000377.1 GCA_903837255.1 uncultured Pirellula sp.
ACCGAGAATGAACACCAGATGATTCTCCGGCCACTGCGAGATGCGATGCGGCGATTCAGCATCGATACGGATCGCATTTTTGTTGCAGGTCATTTCATGGGTGCCGATGCTGCTTGGGATTTGGCTTTTGCGCATCCAGATATGTGGGCAGGGGCGATCATGATCGGAGCGATCGCCAAGAAATACATCATTCAGTATTGGCCCAACTCCAGGCATGTTCCGACGTATTTCGTCAACGGCGAGTTCGACGGCGACAATCCAATGTACTTGAACGCATCGACTTGGGACAACATGCTCGATGATCGAAAGATCGATACGATGGTCACTCTTTATACGGGCCGAGGTCACGACCACTTTCAGGAAGAGCTGCCAAGGATTGTTGAGTGGATGCAGATTCCCACCAGGAGAAGGGTGGTAGCTCCCGATCGCTTCAGCGTCGTGACCAGTAGGGCCGGAGATCGGTATTTCTGGTGGTTTGAAACCACACAGCTAAATCCGGACAAGCTCGTGCATCCATTGCTCGAGCCCGACCGTTGGGATGAGTACGAGATCGAGGCATCGCTGAATCGAGAGAACAATGCCGTCCGTATCGTCAAGGCAGCTGCCAAAGAATACAGCATATGGCTCAGTCCAGAAATGGTGGACTTCACCAAGAAAGTGACGATCGATGCCAAAGGGACCACTCGCAGGTATGACATCAACGGATCGACGCAGGTGATCCTCGAGGATGTGCTCGGTCGGGCAGACCGCCAGCACCCGTTCTGGGCAAGAATCGATGCTCCTCTAAAGTAAATACTAATGTCTGATTCCAACAGCTTTATCGATTCTGATCGTTCTTGCCGGGTTCTGGTATTGGGTGCCCATCCGGATGATGCCGAGTTCTTTGCAGGTGGACTGCTTCATGAGCACAAGCGTCGTGGGAGCGAGATCCGACTCGTGAGTGTCACCAATGGTCAGTCGGGGCATCACGAATTGAGCTCTGAAGTGCTCGTCGCTAGGAGGCGTGCAGAGGCGCGAGCATCTGGAGAGGCTCTCGGGTGCGAGTATGCGACATGGGATTTTCCTGATGGCCGTTTGGAGCCAAGCCTTGAGGTTCGCGAAGCGATTATCAGGGAGATTCGTCAATTCAGACCTGATTTGGTGCTAACCCATCGACCTTGGGATTACCATCCGGATCACAGGGCTGTAGGCCAAGCGGTGCAGGATGCTTCCTACATGGTGATGGTACCCAAGGTAGCGCCAGGCTACAGTGTTCCGGAACGTGAGCCAGTGGTTGCATTCATGGTAGACCTTTTTACGAGGCCTGCTGCATTTCGGGCGGATTTTGTTTTCGATGCGACCGAGCATTTGGACGGTATTCTTAAGATGCTTGCTTGCCACCGCTCCCAGTTTGTCGAATGGATGCCTTGGATCGAACGCATTGCTCAGGTTCCATCCGAGCCGCAAGCTTGGAAGAGCTGGTTCAAGGAATTCTTCATCGAAAAGACCTCGGCAAGGGGGCAGCGATTTTGGAATAAGGATTGGGGCCCGCTGCCGATGCTCATCGAGGCTTACGAAGTCTCTGAGTATGCGGGTAAGTTGTCCGCAGAGTTGCAGGGGCGATTGTTTCCAGCTTGCCGAACTGCGAA
The DNA here is from genome assembly GCA_903837255.1 of uncultured Pirellula sp. Lineage (GTDB taxonomy): Bacteria > Planctomycetota > Planctomycetia > Pirellulales > Pirellulaceae > JBKCUI01. The sequence continues at coordinate 1,629 of CAILTZ010000377.1, forward strand.
CCAGGGAAGCTAGCTATGCAGTCGATCGCTGTCTTGGATTTTGAAACTGCGAACCATCAGGCCAATTCGGCCTGTCAGTTGGGGATTGCGATTCTCGAGCCTTGGCAGATTGTTCGCCAGAAAAAATGGATGATTCGTCCTAGCCGGTTGTATTTTTCGCCGCGCTGTGTGGCCGTGCATGGTATCACCGCGAGCGATGTTTTGGACGCTCCGACCTGGGAAGAGATCTGGTCTGAGGTTCTTGAGTGGATCGATGGCAATGTTTTGGTCGCGCACAATGCTGGGTTTGACGCCAATGTGCTCTTGGCAACAAGTTTGCATTACGAACTTGCGGTTCCTCCTCTGGATGTGCAATGCACGCGGCTGATTTCTAAGCGAAGTTGGCCAGCTCTGCGCTCGCATTCGCTTGCATCCATGGCCGAGCATTTATCGATCGAGTTTCAGCATCATGATGCATTGGAGGATGCCAGGGTGTCAGCGAGGCTGCTCATCGAGGCGGCAACCAAGGCTGGGGCTGTGGATCTGGAGGATCTTGAAGAGCGATTGGGGCTTGTTCGAGGCAGGGTATGGAGCGATCGAGTGCGTCAGCCACGGTCGGTGCGTCGTTCGAGAATCGAGACGGTGGCTGAGAGCCCAGGGCGGT
>CAILTZ010000378.1 GCA_903837255.1 uncultured Pirellula sp.
AGGCTAGAAGCCTATCCCACGTGCCTTGCTTCCGTTGACCATACGCAGACGGACCGCGCGCATCGCGACGGACTGATTGATGATTGTCGAGTGATGATTGTTGATTCTTGAAGTGGAAGGAATCGTGGGTAGCGAGGAAACGCCGCTTTGCCCACCTTAGAGCAAGATCCACTACCCGCACCGTTGGCTGTTCCATCAGCGGTCCATCAGCGTCCATCAGCGGTCCCGGATTTCACACCGCTGATGACGGCGAGATGAGGGACCGTCCCCGCGGCTTTTTTTCACTGCACTTCTCACTACACCAAAATATCGCTCACGACGCGGCCATGCACGTCGGTCAATCGAAAGTCCCGTCCAGAGTAACGGTAAGTCAGCTTCTCGTGGTCGATTCCCATCAAGTGCAACAACGTCGCGTGTAGGTCATGCACATGGACCTTGTTCTCGATCGCCGCAAAACCAAACTCATCGGTGGCACCATAAGCCATCCCGCCTCGAACTCCCCCACCAGCCAACCAAACGCTGAACCCATGGTTGTTGTGGTCTCGACCCTTGGCCCCTTCCGAAACCGGCGTTCGACCAAACTCTCCTCCCCACAAAATCAGCGTGTCCTCAAAGAGTCCGCGCTCTTTTAGGTCTTTGATCAATGCCGCAATCGGCTGATCGACCGCCTGCGCTTTTTTGGCATGGTCTGCAATGTTCTCGTGATCGTCCCAAGGCTGCCCATTGCCGTAGAAGACTTGGACCATCCTGACTCCCCGCTCCACCAACCGTCGAGCTGCCAAACAACCATCGGCAAATTCTCCTTTCCCATAAGCATCCCGGGTGGCTTGGGTCTCCTGCCCTAAATCGAACACTTCCTGCGCCTCGGTCTGCATGCGGAAAGCCATCTCCATCGATTGAATCCTGGCCTCAAGCGGATTGTCGCTCCCGCCGCGCTCTTCGAGATGCATCTGATTGAGCTGCTTGAGCAGATCGAGTTGCTCTCGCTGTGCCGATGCACTGATCGCAGAGTTGTTGATGTCGCGGATCACACTCTGCGGATCCATCTTGGAATTGTTGATCTGGGCCCCTTGATAGATCCCTGGCAAGAAACGGTTTCCCCACAACGCCGGACCGACGACTGGCTTCCCAGGACACAACACCACAAAACCAGGCAAATTCTCGTTCTCGGTCCCCAATCCATACAGCAACCACGAACCCATCGATGGCCTCGTCGGCTGCGTTTCACCACTGGTCATCATCAAGAGCGATGGCTCGTGGTTGGGAATGTTCGTATGCATCGAACGTATCACGCACAGATCGTCGGCACAGGTGCTCAAATGCGGGAAAATCTCGCTGATCTCTAAGCCCGATTGCCCGTGCCGATCGAATCGAAACGGGGACTTCATCAACCCTCCAGTTTTCCGCTCCGTCTTGAGCTCCGCCCCCGGTGGTCGCTGACCGTCGTATTTGATCAGCGATGGCTTGGGATCGAAGGTGTCGACCTGAGAAGGCCCACCGTTCATGAACAGATGAATGATCCGCTTGGCGCGAGGCCGAAACATCGGGGGTTTGGGCGCTAGAGGATTCTTTGACGCATTGCCAGTACCAGGCTCCTGCCCCAAAAGACCTTGCTGACCAAGCATCCCTGCCAAGCCCAGCGCACCGAGACCGGTGCCAAAGCGTTGAAGAAGCGCCCTGCGTGAAGAATCGACCAGAGCATTCGATGCAAGTTGGGAATGGAGTATTTTCATTTTTTGGTTCTAGTCCAAGTACATAAACTCGTTGCTCGCCAGCAACGCTTGTGCGTAACGCTCCCATCGCGTGAGCTTGTTCTGCGTTTTGGCTTCCTCGGTCTCTTGGTACTGCAAGTACTGCAAACCAATCTGCAGCTCGCGGTCGCTGACGGGGCGTCCAAAGGCAAGCATGTAGGCGTAGCGAATTTGATCCCCCAGAGCCGGCGCAGATTCTTTCTGAATCCTAGCTGCAAAGGCTTTGGATTGCTCGACCATGAACGGACTGTTCAGGACGAAAAGCTGCTGCTGCGGCACGGTCGTTTCAGCACGCGTCGAGGCGGTGATGTTGGCGTCCGGGAAATCGAAAAGTCGCAGCATGTTGTCTAACTCATGGCGGCTGATAAAACCATAAACGGTGCGGCGATTGTTGTTCGAGTCGGCCAGATTGGTCGAGGCACCCTCGAGATTGCGAGCCAGCCGACCGGAGGTGGCTAGGAGTGCATCGCGCCAAGCCTCGATGTCCAAGCGACGTCTGGTCATTCTCCATAAATATCGGTTGTCGGCGTCGATCTGCATGTTGGCCTCATCGCGATCGGTGCTGAGCTGATACACTCCCGAGAGCATGATCAAGCGATGTAACGACTTGAGCGACCAACCTTGTTCGATGAACCTCAGCGTCAAGTAGTCGAGCAACTCAGGATGCGATGGGGTGTCCCCAAGCTTCCCAAAGTTGTCGGGAGTGCCAACCAAACCGCGACCGAAATGGTGCTGCCAAACCCGATTGACAATCACTCGGGCCGTGAGCGGATTGCTCGGCGAAGCGATCGCGTTGGCCAACTCCAACCGGCCGCTCCCCTTGCTAAACGCCTCAGGCGCTTGGCTGCTGAGAATTTTCAAGAATCTTCGGGGGGCAACCTCCCCTTGGTTGGCCGGGTTGCCCCGCAACATGACTTTTAAATCCTCGGACTTGCTCTCGGCGATCACGTGCGCGACCGGATACATGGCCGGCGAATCCCGACGCAACTGCTCTAGTTCGCTCCGCTGTATCGTTAGCGTCTTGCGAAACTCCTCCGGGAGCTTGCTCTCGATGGTTTTGTTGTCCATGGCAAAGACCCCTTTTTCACCAAAGATCTCGGCCAATAGATCCGACTGACCGACGCTGACGTCGGTCGGCGTTTCGGTGTAAACCCGAAACTGAATCATCGCGTTGGCTCCGCAATCCCCTCCTTGATCGCTCCCGCCATTGTCCAAACCGCCGATGGCCGTGAATCTCAATGCACCCTCGGGCAACTCGTAGGTGATGACCGACGTGGAGTGCGTCCCGAGCCCACGGGGATACGTTTTCCCGGCAACCCGCAACGGCTGGCCGTTGATGCTCTGGTTGATGTTCACATTCCCATAGCTGGCAACGACCGATTTCCATTTCAGATCGGTCAAAGCCATTTCGCCCGCCGTGGTAACGAGCGTGGGTTCAATCCAGTCGGCGTGATCGCAACTGGGGCCATTCCCGCCGTCGTTGACAACCAGAACCAACTGCTTGGCCCCCGTTAGATCGACATCGATGGCAACCGAGGGATGTGCCTTCGTCACCAACGGACTGGAATAACGAGCGTTTCCAGCGGTGGTCTGTTTGGCCAATTTGGCTTGTTCTTCGGCATTCAGCAGACCATCGCGCTGGCGGAGCAAAAGCTCAAGGTGATGCTCGAACCCCTGCGCAGCCTCGCGGGTTGCATCCGCCGATCCACCTTCAAGCGAATCGATCCAGGGCTTAAGAGCCGTTGGTGGGGCGTTGGTTTTCGATTTCAAAAAGTCGATCCATCGTTTGAGGATCGATTCCTCAAGCTCGTTGGCTTTGGCGAACTGAGTCAATTTCAGCGAATCATCCTTGGATTTTGCGGCTCGAAACTCCTGAGTGGCTAGCAAATAGCGGGATACATCCGCAACTCTGGCCTCGCGTAACTTAGGACCTTCGCGAGCGATTGTTTGGTTGATCCCCTCCTCGAGCTTCTTGATCGCTTGCTGCGCGGTATTGAACCGTTCGACTTGCTCTGCGGGAACCAACGGGGCATTGTGCAACCGAGAGCTATGAAAGACCC
>CAILTZ010000379.1 GCA_903837255.1 uncultured Pirellula sp.
CCACGATCTTGCGTTGTTCTTCGATGATTTCGCCGAGTTTGGCCATCGAAAAGACTTCGAAAATGAGAGGTTCCTTGCCTTGGTCGGCAAACTTCTCGATGAGTTTGATGAGGGGCTTGTACTGTTCGTCCAGGCGAGCCGTGGGGCTGAAGAGGAAGATGCGCTGAAACAGGGATTTTCCGCCGCTCGAAACGTAGAATTTGCAGAAGATATTGAGAAGAATCTGGGTCTTTCCGCCGGAAGTCGGTGCGATGAGGCAAAACGACGTCGGCAACGCTGCGAAAGGCTCGCCGTACTCACATTCCACTCTCTCGGACGCCCCGCCGTACACCGTAATGCTTCGATCCTTTCGATCCTTGCGATCCGCCATTTATAGGGACCGAGGTGCACGCGTGAAGCATCGGGCCGTTGGTCCACTTCCTCAGTGGCGTGCGTATGACGTGCCCCTGCTTGTTTTTGATGGTGAGCTTGCCTGAGTCTTCGCCCACGTCCGCTAGGCGACGCATCTGTTCGTACGTCAGTTTTCCCATTTACTATAAAGGATGCGTCAGATTTTCTGTGATTCGCGGGACCGCGTTTCTGGAACCACTTGTGATTTCGTGATTCAGTTGCCTGAGACCCTCTCTTTGGGGAGCAACCACAGGGGCCGAATCGACAATTTGAGGATCCCCCTTGTCATCCCGACCATTCAAACGGGCACGAACGACACCTTTGTGGTACTGCTCGGGAGCACTTCGTACACCGTCACGTTACCGCAGGCAAACTACGACGGCCCTGGAATAGCTGCGGCGCTCCAGGGTCGATTGACGGCGACCGCTCCAGGGGGGTGGTCGGTCGTTTATGACACCTCCAACATCGCCATGAGCATCAGTTGCACCAATCCGTTCACGATCACGGGGGGAACTTACGCAGCTCAGCTGATGAGTCGCCCGTACACGCAAACGTCGAATGCGTACGCCTTTTCGTTCGTGACCGTTCTGGGCATCGATATGATGTACTTGAGCTCGCAGAATTTCAGTTCTTTGGACATCGTCGGCCCTGGAGGCGCTCACGACACACTCTGCGCAGCCATTGTCAGTTCACCTTTCGGGTCTGTGCTCGACATCTCGATGCCCCAGAACGTGTATTTCAACATCCCTGCGATGACGACTCAGCAGCTCTCGTTTCAGCTCCGAAATCGGTCGTATCAGGTTTTGAGCATCGTCCCGAACATCTCTTTCACGTTGACTATCGATTAGGTGGGCGGAGATCTCTAGCGTCCAAAACCTCCTTCATGAGAGCTTTGCGGAGTAGACCTTGGTAATAATCGGGTCCGCTTACATACCGTCGAATAGCAGTGCAAAGAGCTGGTCCTAGACCTAGATATTCCACGCCAAACTTTTCGCTGTATTGGTCGTGGCAAACAAGGAGGCACACGGCTTCGAAGTAGTCTGACTCGAGAGCCTCCATTTTACAAATATGTTTTTAGTTTTTGGTCCATTGTTCGTCGATTGTTCGAAAAAACTTGGAGTATTTCAAAAATGGACGAGCCTATTGTTGACGTTGTTGCTAAAACCGAGCCGGTTGAAGCGAAAATCGAGACAGAATCGGCGGCGGAAGCCCCCGTGGCAAAAAAGAAAGGAGGACGACCGGCAGGAGCCAAGGACAAAGCCCCCCGCAAAAAGAAGGTAGTCGAAGAGCCCATTTCGAAAGACCCGCCGAAAGTAGAGGAGCCAATACCGCCCCCGAAGCCCGTAGAAGAAGAGGTGAAGGAAGCGCCGGCCCAAAAGCGCGTCGAATTTCGTGAGCCCGCGGTAGAGGCCCCGAGTCCTCGTTCAATCATTAGGGAGTCCGCACGGCATATACTTGACTTGAAACGCTTGAATGATGCAGCTCGAAAAACGCATTTGCAGAGTACTTACACCCGCCGCCTCGCAGCCTTTTGATCAGTTCAAGTGCTAGGAGTAGTTTCGCCGGGGTAGAAAACGCAATGTCGACCGCAGTGATGGAGAAGAGGGCGCGCGATATCTTCCGCAACGCCTTGTTTCACCACTACATCGATGGCATTGCTGCCGGTGATGATGTGGAGCGGTGGCTCAAGACGCACCACGGTTGGTTTCCCGACGAACAGGCAGACTACGGTTATGGCTGCATGATGCCGCCCGCCGATGGGCCAGACATGATGAGCAAGGACCCCTTCCTGGCGGTGAAAGAAGCGAAGACGCTCATGGATCGCCTGAGCAAGACCCTTGGCCAGGAAGAGAACGCCGCCGTCCTCGACGAGGTGTGCGAGTGGCTCGAGCACTGGAGCGCTCCGGTCAATTCCACAAATATGGCGTCCTCTTCTGCAGCCCTCACCGAAGCCAATGTGGAGGCGCACGATTTCCGCATCAAGTTCGCGCAGGAGACGCTGCAGAGCTTCAAGGACAGGCGAGATCGCAGCAGGAGCCCGCGAAGGTCCGACGACTGGGACGCAAAAGCTGCGGCCCTGCAGTTGGAAGTCAAGGATGCCAGG
>CAILTZ010000380.1 GCA_903837255.1 uncultured Pirellula sp.
CCCCAGGCGACTACTCAGGCGACTACTCAGGCGAGTACCCAGGGGACTTCTCCGGCTACGGCCTCGACGAGCCGATCATGCTCCAAGAGGGTGTTGTGGTCGATGAGCAGATCGTCGGCCCTGGTGAAATCATTATCCAATAGCTATCCGAATCCAAGAGCCATCTTGACGCGATCATGGGAATTTGGGTAACCAAGGGATTTCTGGAATCTCCAAAATCCCCCCTTGGTCTATCACGAGGCTCTGCGTCTGATGGTACGGAAACCTGTTGCCAGCATCCAGGCTCGCTTGGCACAAGCGCCCAGCGTCTCACGGCGATCTATTTTGATCACAGGCCTTTCGTTAGCCTTGCTCGGGGGCTGCAAGCTCTTCGTGCGAGAAAAGAAGGACGAGCTCGACATAGCGAATGCCAAGCTCAAGGAGACGCTTGCCGATCCGGATCGCTTGCGGCTCATCGGAGAGGTGGCAAGATCCTCGGGTGCTAGTCTGCGTCGCTTTCAATCCTTGGGATTGATCACGAACTTGCCCGGGACCGGTGGGGTGGTTAAGCCCAGCCCTCAGCGAGACATGATGCTTCAAGAGATCCGGCGCAACGACATCCTCGATGCCGAGCGCGTGCTGGACTCGCCGATGACGGCCACGGCCAAGCTGAGCATCATAGCTAATCCCTGCGATGAGAAGGGGGACTTGGTGGATGTGTTGGTTGAATGCTCGGGGGAATGCGATGCGACCGATCTTCGTGAAGGTCACCTCATGGAAGCCCACCTGTTTGAGTATTTCAGCTTCAATGACAGCCAACTTCGCAAGAGCCATGAGAGAGCCACTGCCAAGGGTGATTTATTGATCTTCCCGGCATCTTATTCGAAATCCAGTCAGATCGAGCCGCTCCAGGGGGTGATCCTCAGTGGCGGGAGAATCAAAGATGAATCGCGAATGGCGATCGTGGTTTCAGAAGAATTCCGGCATGTCCATTGGGTCAAGGCCATGGAGACATCGATCAATCGTCGGTTTTATTACCAGGACTCTGGCAAGCAGGTGACGGTTGCCAAGGGGAAGAATGATCGAGAGCTGCGCATCGCAGCGCTACCCAAATATCGTTTTGATCCGACTCATTACTTGGGAACGATTCTTCTACTGGGTTTTGCCGAAAACGCAACGCAGGTCTCCGAACGACTCGAATGGTGTCGACGGATGATCGCCGATCCGGATCTTACCCGCCGAGCGGCTTGGGAGCTCGAGGCCATGGGCAGCGACCAAGCGATCGAGGCGCTGAAGGTGGCGTTGGCCAATGAGAACGATCAAGTCCGATTCTATGCAGCGCATTCGCTGGCATACATGGACCAACCTGAATCGGTTGCGATCCTGGAAAATCTCGCCAGGATTTTCCCCAAGTTCCGAGCTCATTGCTTGATCGGCCTGTGCGTCAATGAACATGCTTCGGCCCGTGAAGCGCTGGAGTCATTGATGCAGGACCCGGATCCTGAGCTTCGATTCGGTGCCTACTGGTACCTCCACCATCGGGACTCACGCAATGCGATGATCGCAGGCGAGCCGATCGGAGAGTCGTTCCGATTGGTTCGCATCCCTAGCGAGTATCCTCAGATCTGTGTGTCGATGGAGCGTCGGGCGGAGATTATCCTCTTTGGTGCAAACCCCGAGATCAAGCTCACCAAGCAGCTTGAACCAACCCCGTCGCTTCGCATCACCCCGATGTCAAGCGGTTTGATTCGCGTGGCGAAACGGACTTTGAGTGGCGAGATACTCCAAACGATCATCACCTCAGACTTTGTTTCTTTGGTCAAGTCCATGGCAGCTGTCCAAGGCAACTACGGGGACATCGTCCATACGCTCGATGCCTTGGAGCAGTGCGGTGGTTGTTCGACCCACGTGGCCTTGCACCCGATGCCACGGACAGGTCGCTTGTACGGTCAAGAGACCGAAATCAAGCCATCGGAGCCTGAGGAGTCTCTTCAAGACGAAACGGGCAGCCAGGAGCCGGATACCAACAAGTCCACGTCCAAAGCCTCGGACTCCGAGGATTCGATGGTTCGCTCGTACAGCACATCCAAGACCCCTTGGTATCGTCGCATGCCGTTCACAAAAACCTCTGACTGATACCGCTGACTGAGGGGACGCATGTTACGAGCGCTGGAACTCTCAGGCTTTAAAAGCTTTGCGGATCGCACGCGTTTTGAATTTCCCGACGGGATCACTGTAGTAGTCGGTCCCAACGGCTCGGGCAAATCGAACGTCGTCGACGCGATCAAATGGGTCTTGGGGGCCCAAAGCGCGAAAGCCTTGCGCGGCACGGACATGACCGACGTGATCTTCAAGGGTTCTGCGCAGGGTGGACGCAAGCCGGCCAACAGCGCCGAAGTGACGTTGGTTTTGGACAACCGAAAGCGCATTTTGCCGACCGATCTCGATGAGGTCCAAGTCAGCCGCAGAGTCTATCGCAGCGGCGAGGGTGAATATGCGATCAACGGCCGGCCATGCCGACTCAAAGATGTGCGCGAACTATTCCGCGGTACCGGAGTTGGCTTCGACGCTTATAGTTTGATCGAACAAGGAAAAGTCGATCGGTTGCTCCAATCGTCGGCCAAGGATCGGCGGGCGATTTTCGAGGAGGCCGCTGGCATTTCCCGATTCAAAGCTCGCAAGGCCGAAGCAGAGAAGCGAATAGCACGGGTCGATACGAACATGCTTCGCCTGCATGATATCGTCGAAGAGGTCGGCGGCAGGCTCCAGAGCCTCAAGAACCAAGCCACCCGCGCTCAGCGCTACCGAGAGCTCAACTCCAAGATGCAGATTCAGCGGCGAAGACTCGGTCTTCTCGAACGAAAAGACCTAGAAAATCAGCTGGCAAAAGCCAACCAGCAGGTCCAACAAGCCATCGAGCACAAAGAGCAGTTCACCACCCAGCTTGCTACCATCGAAAACGATCTGCAAAATGCCGTCTTGGCTGTGCAAGCCAGCCAGGAGTCTCTCGAAGATTGCAATCAACGCATCATCGAACTCCAGACTTTCTATGCGCAGAGAACCGGCGAATTGACCTCTGCCAGGCAGAGGCACTCGGAGTGGTTGGCTGAACAAGCTAATTTGCAGGATCGAATCGAGTCGCTTGAGCGACGAGTCTCGATCAGCCAAGAGGAGATCAATGATCGCAACGGAGAGCTGACCGAACTCAACACCCAGCGAGATTCGATGGCCGAGTCTCTGGCCCTGATCGACCAGCGGTGCAAAGACTACGATCAGCAGCTGAATTTGCAACGATCCTCCCTGGATCAACTGAGGCTCGATCAGCAGAATTTGCGAGACAAGATCTCCAAGTGCAAATACGATTCCTCGCTGCTCGATACCCAGCTCGATCAGTTGGCCGAAGCGATCCTGCGGCAGACTCTGGAATCCGAATCCCTAACGCAGCGAATCCAAGAACTAGAGATCGAAGCCGATCGGCTTTCTGCCGAAAAAAATCAGGCTTCTGAGCAGCAACACCGAGCGATCGCCAATCGCGAGTCGGCAAAAAGCCATCTGCACGAAATCACTCAACTCAAAGACCAACAACTTCAAGAGTTGCTTGATTTGCAATCGCAAATCCAAGGCTTGCGGGAGCGTCACAAGGTTCTCGAAGAGATCGAGGAACAATTTGCGACGGCTGGCAAAGGGGGCCAGCAGCTCATACGAACCGTTGGAGAGAAAGTCGAACAAAAGTCCAAAGAACACGTTTATTCGCTAGAAACGAATATGGTCGAAAGGGCCGCTAAGACCATTTCAGGGATCGTCGCCGACTTGATCACCTCGGAACTGCATCTTGCCCCTCTGGTCGATGTGGCGCTCGGATCACATGCCGACGCAGTCGTTTTGGCCGATGGCCAGCTCGTCGACTGGATCCAAGATGGACGGCTCGAGCCCGATGGACGCGTAACGCTCCTGAGACTCGATCGCTTACCGGCCCGAAGAACGGGTGAAAAGATCCAGCTCGATGGGCTTCGAGGTGTCCTAGGCCGAGCCGATCGGTTGGTCCGATACGACACGGCGCATGAGCCGCTGGTGAGATCCTTGTTGGGAACGACCTGGTTTGTCGAATCGCTTACCACCGCGCTAGAACTGAGCCACCTTCGAGGTGCCGGCCTGCGGTTTGTAACGGCCGAGTGCCAGCTGGTCGACAGCGATGGAAGTATAACGATCGGATCGCTTCAAGCCGGCCTGGGTTTGGTCTCGAGGCGAAGCGAAATGCAGGCCGCCGAGGAACAGATCGAGGATTTGCACAAGCAGCATTTCCAAGCCAAATCGATCCTTGAACAAACCCAGCGCGAGCATCAAATCGCTTTAGACCAAGTCCGCGAGGCCGAACAAGAGGTCTTCAGTACGCAGCGACTCGTCGAGTCGATCCACGAAAGAGCCGCCGCCTTGGGAACCCGTTCCGAGGACCTCGGCAGGCAACTTCAGACAAAACGCGAACAGACCTCCAAGCAACTCCAGAGCCAGTCGGCCTTGCAAGCTCTGCTAGCCGAGTGCCAAACAGACCTAAACCTATTGAATGACCAGAGCCAAGAGATTCAGCAATCCCTGACTCTATCCGAGAATGAATTTGAGACCATCGAGCGCGACTCCAGAACCTGGAACAGCGATCTGGTCGAGAAACGTGTTGCTACGGCTCGGCTCGAGCAGCGCATCGACGGCCTTCGTACAACCCTCGACCAACTGCTCAACGATAGCCATGAACGGCAGAATCACGTCCAAGCTGCCAAAGATAGTCTGCACAATCTCGCGCAGCGTATCGTCGATATCACCGAATCGATCGATAGACTCAAGGACCAACTCTCCGATCAGGATCAGCAGCTAGCTGCATTGCAACAAGCTCGAACCCATGCGGCCGCATCAGTGGATTCCAAACAATTCGAATTGCACAGCATTCTTCAGAATCGCGATGGACTCCAGCGACAAATCGAGAAATGGACCGATCGCTTGGCAAACTATGAGCAAGAACAAACTCGGGTGGGTGACGAGATTTCGGCCTTCGTATCCCGCTATCTGAACGATTACCAAATCGATCTGGATGCTCAAGATCCGCAGATCGACCCGTCCAAGGATGAACCCTTAGATCGCTATGCACTCGAATCACAGATCGGTGCCCTACGGCACGAAATCCAAGTGACCGGAAGCGTAAACTTGGAAGCCTTGGATGAACTCGAGCAGCTTCAGAGCCGTTACGACACCCTCGCCGGACACGAAAAAGATTTGCTTGAGACCAAGGCCACTTTGATCAAAACGATGCAAAAGATCGACGCCGATTCGCAGTCATTGTTCGTCGAAACCCTCGAAAAGATACGAGTGAATTTCCAGGCCCTGTACCGCAAATCCTTTGGCGGTGGATTTGCAGACATCGTGCTCGAGAACCCCGAGGATCCCGAAAGCGGTATCGAGATTCTCGCGACCCCGCCAGGCAAAACGACCTTCAGCAATAACCTCCTGAGCGGTGGCGAAAAGGCGCTGACTGCAGTCTCACTGATCATGGCCTTCTTCCAACATCGCCCGAGCCCGTTTTGCGTGCTCGACGAAGTCGACGCGCCGTTTGACGAAGCCAACATCGGACGCTTCGTCAACGTGCTAAACGAATTCCTCGATAGCACCAAATTCATCATCGTGACCCACAGCAAAAAGACCATGACCGCTGCCGACGTGATCTACGGCATCACCATGCAAGAAAGTGGCGTATCGCGCCAAGTCTCCGTGAAATTCGAGGAGGTCGACGACCGCGGCCAGATCGCACTGAGCGAAAACAAAGCGGCTTGATGAACCTATCTAACTTGCGAAATTCTCCGTTTTTTGGCTCTTGGGCTTAAAACGCTGGCCAATCATGCCGAATAAAACGATGGTCTCTTCAGTCTACGCAGCTTTGCCAATTTGATCACTATGCAGATCCAATCGACTCGCTTCGGCGAATTACAGATCAGCCACTCAGACCTGATTTTCATGCCCCACGGCCTGATCGGCTTCGAGGATTATCGCCACTGGGTTTTGCTAGCATCTCGGGAAACCGAAGAACTGGCTTGGATGCAGTCGGTCGAGCTTCCCAATGTCGCTCTGCCAATGATCAGCCCACGGCGGTTTGTTCCCAACTACAGGTTGCAAGTCCAACGCAGGGATCTGGATGTGCTCCAAATGCACTCGAAAGACCAAGTCTACGTCTTGTCGGTCTTGAGCAAGAACGGGAACCATTGGACGACGAACCTAAAGAGTCCGGTCATCCTCAACTCCACGCGCCGATTGGCGGTCCAAGTCGTGGTGATCGACGATCAACCGCTGACCCAGCCAATCATCTTCACCGACGCTCTTGAGCTTCAGAAGGTCGCCTAGAGTCCTGCAATCCTCGCACCTAAGCGTGTCGCGGTGATGTTCCCAGAAAAGCAATTGGCAACATCATACTGCTCTTGTCGGGGACGCTCTTGGTAGTTGCTTCGGTACTTGACCCACTGCGTTTGAGCCGATGCAAAATCATCCGATGGCTGGTCCTGAATCGGCTCAAAGTCATAACCGAGCATTTGTGGTTCGGGATCTGAATGCACGATGGCAAGCTCGACTTGAGGGCGATCGACCACCGGGAGATTCACGTTCCAAAATTGATTCGGCTGCAGATCGATGGATTGCAACTGGGTCCAAGCATAGATGGCTCGGCGAGCCGTCAGTGGCCAGTCCCGAGGTCGATCCCTGCGCAGGTACTGAGAAATAGCCATCGAGCGAAAGCCCAGCAGTGCTGCCTCTCTTGCTCCAGCCACCGTACCGCTATAGTGGATATCCACTCCGAGATTCCCCCCCTCGTTAACCCCCGAGAGGATCCACTTGGGTCGAATTCGTAAATGCTTGATCGCTATGCGAATACAATCGGCAGGAGTCCCTGATACTTTCCAACTAACCGAGTCGAGTCTTTCGACGATCAGCGATTCAGCGGTAGTCACCATATGGGAACAACAGCTTCGCACCGTATCCGGGGCAACCACAGCGATCGACCCCAAAGCCTCGATGGCCTGGCAGAGCGACTGCAATCCTATCGCTTCGATTCCGTCATCGTTGGTCAACAAAAAATCGACGTCTAAAGTGCTCAGCACGTGAGCCTCAGAAGCGTTTGATGTGAGGACTCCAAGAGCTCGTCGTAGTCGTAATCCTCCACATCCTCCCCGAGGAGCTCCACCTCGTAGTAACCTCGATAACCACTGCTTTCGATCGTTTGAATAATCGGTGCAATCGGGACCCGACCGTGACCCAGCAGGCAGCGATTCTGCAAGCCACTAGGGATCGATTTCGAGTCGCCACACTGAACCAATCGGATGTGGGGCGTAACCCCTGGAAGCCATTCAAGTACCCTAGGATCCTGTGCCATGTGATAGCAGTCAAAGACAATTCCCAAGTTGTCTTGGTCGATCAACGAGAGTATTTCAAGGGTTTCGGGGATGGTGGTCAAGAACGAAAAATCATGGGCACATCCCGAATGCATCGGTTCAAGAGCCAGCTGCACCCCCAATGCCGCCGCCGCTTGGGCGACCTCCTTCAAGGCCGAAACGAGCAACCGTCGAACGTGGCTACGGGTATGTCCGGCTCGAGAACCGGCCAGGATCACTAAGCAGTCGGCCTGAAGTTCCGAAGCAACGTGGACGGCCTCCAAGGCATCGGAGAGCGAATCGATATGCGAGCGACCTTCAAACCCAGTAAAGCCGCCTGCCCAGTGAAGCGATGAGACGCTCATACCGAGCTCCTCGAGCAATTCACGGCCTTTGCTCTCCCCAAAATCCGATAGCTTGGCTCGCCAAACCCCAATCGCCCCATAACCGTGATCCCGGTAGCGTATCACGTCGTCCTCAAAGCTCCATCGCATCGTGGAAACCTCCAGGACCGATAGACGTTCTTTCCAAAGCTTTTCCATTGAGCGTTTCCGTGCAGGGTATTCTCGAGACTCTACCAAACCAGTTCCAGATTTGGGAATCCGACTCTCTAGCCGGCCATCGAACTTCAGTGCACAGTATGCCGGGCCAGGGGGCTTCCGTAAAGGTAGGGAAATGATCTCCAGCCTTTCGCACAAACACCACCTGCTCAAAAAGCATGCACCATGCAAAAACTTTGAATTGCCCCCTGAGATGTTTTTTGGCACTCGATGATCCGCTAGGGATCCCGCTGGACAAAACAGAAACTTTTTCCTCGCGGAAAATTACCGCTACCCAACCCCTTTGGCTTGCTAAATCCCTTCGAAAAAGACCACCAAGCAAAACAGAATCAAAATTTCATCTTGGAGTAAAACCGATTGGCACAGTAAGTGCAATCTCCGAGAACCACAAAGGTCGAGCCCCCCAAACAGAACTCCACAAAAGAGGCTTGTGGGGAGCTTCGGGCTTTGGTTCGAAAACAATCACTGAGAAAAAGTTCACTGAGAAACCGCGGTGGATTGGGATTGGCTGGAAGAGGGAGAGGACTTTCAGCTGGTTTCACCCACCGCGGTATCTTTTTGCCCATAGCCATCTTCAACTGCTAGGCGATTGCGTTTAGGATCGGTCCTGTAAAACAGAACGATCAACGAGCCAGGGCAGGTCGCATTGGGGGTGGGAGTTGGAGCCTAACGAGAGTCCGAACACAGCACGCCCCAACACAGCACGCCCAAACACAGCACGGTTCGACTCCGGCTGGTTTCTGTGGTGCTCGCTGGCTTGCTGCTCGCTGGTCTATTTGGCCAACCCTCCGGTGCAATTTCCGTTTTTTGCATGGATTGCTTGCGGACTCTTCGCTTGGCTTGTGGCCGATGACTCGACTTGGACTAGGCGCCATTGGTGGATCTCTTGGGCTGCTGCAAGCCTGATGTGGCTGATGCTCTTGCAAGGCATCCGGTTGGCTTTTTGGCCATTGACTGCCGGCTGGATCGCTCTATCGCTTTACCTGGCGGTTTATTTTCCGATTTCGCTTGCGATTGCTAGGAGTTTGCGTCATCGGTACAAGGTCCCTTTGGCGCTGGCTTGTGCGATCGGTTGGACCACTTGCGAATTGCTTCGCTCCTACATCATCACTGGGTTTGCACCCTGCGGACTTGCCCATTCACAGACTCCCTGGCCAATCGTGCTTCAAATCGCCAGTCACTTCGGTGGCTATGGCGTAGGCTTCATGATGATGCTCAGCGTCGCTTGGCTGATCGACCTGCGTGTTAGTCGCAAGGAGCCTCGGAACGAACCGGTCTCATGGCCCATGAGCTACGCCAACTCGCTTGTTCGAACCTTGATTTTTGCCTGGCTGATTCTCAGCTACGCCGGTTGGGCTGCTCGGCAGGGTTACCTTCGGCAGATCGAGCCGATCAAACCCTTGGGACGCCTTGTACTGATCCAAGACCACATGCCGACAATGTTCGATGCCAACCCCGAATCGATCGAAGAGGGTTGGCTCAGCTACGAACAGACCACCCAACGGGCCATCGAAGCGATCCGACAGGAGGCCTCTGTGGCCAACAAACCCGACGCGGCTCGAGTCGATCTGCTTGTTTGGCCCGAGAGCGTCTACTCAGGGCTTGCTCCGACCATGCTCTGGGATCAGGCTCAGGAGGTTCCGGACGCTTTGCCAATGGACCGCAAGCAGCTCTCTACAGTCTATGAGAATCTCGATCGGGCAAACGAATTCAAGCTGCGACGATTGCGATCGGCAGTCGGTGGCCCGCTGCCAAATCTCTTGATGGGTACCGATGTGATCGAGATCAACCGGGGGGGCATGGACCGCTACAACAGCGCCCTGTGGATCCCAAGTGCGACAGCTCGCAACGGCTCGGATCAACTCGATTATTACTCCAAATCGCATTTGGTCATGTTCGGTGAGTACATCCCGATCCTCTCGTGGTTCCCATCGATCATGCAACGCATCGGCTTGGCAACACTCAGTGCTGGTAGGGAGCCCAAGGCTTGGGAGTTGGCCTCAGGTCGTCGGGTGATGGCCAACGTATGTTTTGAAGACACGGTGCCGCATTTGATGCGCTGGCAGATCAATCGCTTGACAGCCCAGGGAAAAGCTCCTGACGTGATGGTCAACATTTCCAACGATGCATGGTTCCGTGGTTCGAGCATCTTGGATCACCACCTCAACAGCGCGATCCTCGTAGCCGTTGAGAACCGAATTCCTGTCCTGGTCGCCTCCAACACAGGTATCACGGCGTGGATCGACGGAGACGGTAATATCGTCAAGCGATTGCCCAAGATGGATCCAGGTTGGCTGGTGGCCGAACCGATCCCCGATGGGCGAAGTGGCTACTGGAGCTACTGGGGGGACTGGCCAGCAAAGCTCATCGCCGCCATCGGCTTGCTGCCAGCCCTGGCAGCTATTCGACACCGCTGGATAGTTCGCAAAAGACTAAAATCCGATGCGAGCTCCAAAAAAGCCGAAACCCTCGGCCCCTAGGCAACTGCAAGCCATGGCCCACGGCACTCGCCCACGGCACTCGCTGGGAATTCCACTCCGGGTTGGGCTACTTCCATAGCAAATCCCCCGTTTCTCTTGGTACAATTTCAGGTTCAAGCTCCAAGAACCCAGAGCCAACCTCCCACACCAGGACCATGACCAACCATGAGGAATTTATCTCGCAACGCTCTATTGCCGGCTAGCTTCTTGGCCGCTTGTGTCCTCTCAACCCAAGCCTTTACTCAAGAAGTCGATCTTGCTGGCAAAGACGTCCAGTGGGCTTGGACCAGCCAGGAAGTGTCACAAGCTGGTACCGGTTTTTGGCCACAATACCGCGGACCCAAAGGGGATGGAGTAGCCCATGAGTCCTGCGATCCTGCAATCCAGTGGAGCGAATCGAAGAACATCGCTTGGCGAACCGATCTTCCTGGGAAAGCTTGGTCGTCCCCGGTGGTTTGGGGTGAGAAGATCTGGCTGACCAACGCCACGGGCGATGGGCTGAGTATGTCGGTTGTAGCGATCGATCGAAAAACCGGCAAGGTCCTTGTCGACCGCGTGATATTCTCCAATCAAGAAACTCAAAAAGACTACCACCAGTTCAACTCCTACGGATCCCCAACCGCCGTATGCGACTCCCAACGCGTGTACATCACCTTTGGAGCTTATGGAACCGCCGCACTCAATGCCCTCGACGGATCGGTGATCTGGGAACGTCGCGATCTGGCTTGCAACCACTACCGAGGTGCCGGGGCGAGCCCAATCCTCTACGGCAACCTCCTGATCTTTAGCATGGACGGTTTTGACTTTCAGTACCTCATCGCCCTGGACAAAAACACCGGCAAAACCCTTTGGAAAAAAGATCGCACCATCGAATATGGAACCGACGACGGGGATTGGAAAAAAGCTTATAGCACCGCGCATGTGATCGAAGTCGACGGCAAACAACAAATCGTGAGCCCTGCGGCCAAGGCGGTAATCGCTTATGAGCCCGCCACGGGCCAAGAACTCTGGAAGGTCCGCTACGATGAACACTCCAGCGCCATTCGCCCCTTGTTCGACGGAAAACACTTGTATATCAGCTCGGGATTCAGCAAGGCCAAGCTCCTTTCGATCTCTCCAGTAGGAACCGGGGATATCACATCGAGCAACGTTCTATGGCAAGCCACCCGAGCGATCGGATGCAAGCCCTCGCCGGTATTCCTTGGCGGTAAGATCTGCTCACTAGAGGATCGCGGTGTGCTCACGGCAATGGATCCAACCAACGGAGAAATCGTTTGGCAAAAACGCTTGGGCGGTGATTTCAGCAGCTCCCCCGTGGTGGCCAAGGATCGGATCTATTGCTTCGACGAACAAGGAAAAGGGCATGTCGTCAACGCCCAAGGAGAAGTCTTGGCAGAGAACACCTTGGATGCCGGCTGCCTGGCTTCGCCTGCTATCGTCGGAAACGACCTGATCGTCCGAACCCGCACGAGCCTCTACTGCATACGCACGTCCGAGTAGCGACCGATCGTCGGTACACAGCAGCAATGGACTGCCAAAAGACTCACGATGGGAATCATCGGTGCACGCATGCGCATGTTGCTCCAGTAGACTGCATGGACAATGCACAAACTGGCTGCAAGGGTTAACGCGGGCAGCCAGACGACCAGCTGCTTGCGGTCCACAGCAAGGAGTCTGCGTAGTCCCAGCAATGCTCCAATGCTCGTGATTGCATACCAGAGCCCGACAACCCATTGCGCTTTCCAGTCTGCTTGACGCTGCGATGGCCACCATGCCCAAAGCCATCCTTCACGGATAAAACATGCCTTGGCAAACAAACCCGGGTTGTTTCGTATCGTCTCGAAACCCAGCTGGTTTGCAAATGCATCCAAGGCGATCTCATCGGCCGGCGTGTGATTGAATTTCTCTGCGTGTTTGGTTGCCCACCAATCATGGAATCGATCCTCGTCCCACTCGCGCGATGGACTCGATTGCCAATGCTCATAAAGAATCGGATTGTTTGCCAACAGCAACGTGTAACCTCCGTGCGTGGTCGTCCAAACACCCTGCCCAAACTGCGAGTAGTTCCGCACCCACCAAGGGAATAGGACCAGCAAACAGCCAAGGAGCAAACCGCTTGCTCGAAGAGGTTTGCGCCGAAGCTCAATTGCACCCCAGAGCACACACCAAGCAAGAACCGTCGGACGGCACAGGCATGCAAGCCCCAGCGCCACTCCGATCGCTGCTCCCTCGAACAACAAGCCTAGGCCCCTCTTGGATTGCGATCGACCAAACACCATGGTCGCCCACCAAATAGCCAGCCCTAAAAAGGTAGCAAGCGTCTCGGTCATCACCAACGTCGATTGTCGCACCAGGATTGGATCGACCAAAACCAATGCCGATGCAAAGAGGCTCACGTTTCGAGACAATCCCAGCCGCCTTGCAATATCGAAAGTCAACGCAACCGTCAGCCCCCCGAGCACCGCATGCAGTAGCGCTATCGGCAATCGGTCTGTATCGAGACCTCCAAACCAACTCAGTAGCCACGGGTAGAGCGGGGGCCGATACGCGGTCGCATTGGGATCGCCTTGGGAATCCAGCAGTCCGAATGTTCCGGTCTTGTGGATCGATTGCGACAGACGGCGATAAGCGTCCGAATCAGCATCGAGGTTAGAGAGGCATGCAAGACCGATCGCAAGACGAACAGCGAAGGCAAAGAGAAAAACCCAAAACGCTAGCGTTTGTATTTTCGTATCGGGCGATTTTTTGCTAAACAAGCTTTCGACGGGTGAGATTTCTGCAGGCATGATCAAGAGCCAGTCGGGGACCAACCGGCCGCAGGCTGTCGCTCCACTGTGCATGGCTGGACTTGCAATGCCTCGATGCGCTGTTTGGCCTGGAGTACATCTTGCCTGGAAACGTGAGGCTCTAGCTTTAAGCGAAAGTCCATCGATTGCCCACCTTGGAGCGGAACGACCCGTGAATGATGCTCTTCAAACGACTTGGTGTTTGGAAACCCCGTGGCCGGTTCGATTCCCAGGACATAGCCATCTTCAAGAGCTGCGGTGTTCTTCCAAAAGTTCACCACAGGAAGGGTCGAGTGATCGAAATGAACCGAGTAGCCCAACGTTTCATCGGCATTGCACAGCATCGCTTCGGTCCATTGATCAGGATCGCCCAAGGGCTCCGCATAGTAGACTTCTTCGGCGTATCCGCTCTGGGGGCCTTGGCAGCGATCCCAGTGACCAACGCCTTGGGCCGCCCTGGGGTCTCTAGGTGCCAATCGCCGAAGGGGTGCGATGATTTTAGAGCCGGATTCCAAAAGACCTTGGCCAAGATTGATGTGGTAGAGCAGCTGCATCGAACCCGGAGTTGTGCGACGGTTGGTCACGGTGTCCTGGATTTCGATCATCGAGGATCCTGCGTGAAATCGAATGCGGGATTCAAGTTCCAGGGTGTAGACCAGGAATCGGGATTCAACGACTGTGCCGACGACATCCAGGGTGCCACGCTCTCTGTCAGCTTCGATCCTCAGCTGGCTTGCTGGCAGATTGGCGATCCGTCCGTGAACAGGGTAAAGAACTTTGCCGTGGCTGTCGAACTCTGGTGCACCATTGCTCAGCAGTCCGCAGCGCACCAAAAGTTCGTCAAAGCCCTCTAGCCACCCAATCCCGGATGGATCACCGATGGGGACCAGTGCCGGGTGGACCGGTCCACGAACGGGGCTTTGCCATCCGAATTCGATGCCTTGGACCCACGTTTTCCAGATCCCCATTCCTCGCATCGGTAGCACGACACTGCGCATGGATCCGGTATCGATGGTCAAGCACTTCATGCCAAGGGACTTGCCCGAGCTCCAGTTCGACCATTCGAATCGAACTCTTTGGCCGGCCATGTCGATCTCTTGTACCAAGGACTCGCTAGCTTGGCCAAAGCTCGCCTCGTCGGATCGCTGGTCGGAGATCAAGTTCCAGTGGAGCATGGATGGATTTCTCATTTACATAGGGGCTTTGCTCGATCGGCCGATCCCATGGACTTCGAAACCGATTTGAGCCAGGGCATTTGCGTCAAGAATATTTCTGCCGTCGAACAAAAACGCGGGCCGATGCATGTTGAGGTGCACGCGTTTCATGTCGATTTGTTTGAATTCCTCCCACTCGGTCATGACCGCGATCGCGTGCGCGTTGTGGGCGGCTTGATAAGCGTCCGAAGCGACTGTGATATTGTTTTCGATCAATCGTCGGTGCCTTGCAGAGACCTCTAAAGAGTTATCCTTGAAAACGTGCAACAAGTCAGCCCGAATCTGTTTTTCCGAGACTCTTGGATCGTAGATCACCAGCCTAGCTCCTTCTTCGAGTAGATCTCTGCAGACGTAGATCGAGGCCGATTCGCGCGTATCGTTGGTGTCTTTTTTGAAGGCGAAGCCCCAAATAGCGATCTGTTTATCCGAAACTGTATGGAACATCGTCCGAACGATCCGTATCGAGAATCGCTTCTTCTGGTAGTCGTTCATCAGGACGACTTGTTCCCAGTATCGGGCCACATCGTCCAGACCGAAATGTTCGCATAAGTAGACAAGATTGAGTATGTCCTTTTGGAAGCATGAGCCACCGAAGCCCACCGAGGCTTTGAGGAACTTTGGTCCGATCCGAGAGTCGGTTCCGATGGCTCTAGCCACTTCGTCAACATCCGCACCAGTGACTTCGCAAAGCGCCGAGATCGAGTTGATCGACGATACTCTCTGGGCCAAAAACGCATTCGCGGTGAGCTTGGAAAGCTCGCTGCTCCAAAGGTTGGTTGTAAGAATTTTCTGGCGTGGAATCCAACGCTCGTAAACCTTGGCCAACTGCTCGATCGCCTCAGAGGATTCGCCACCGATCAAGACTCTGTCCGGTGCGAGCAGATCGGAAACTGCAGTCCCTTCGGCCAAGAACTCCGGATTGCTCAGAACGTCGAAGGTCGCTCCGGAGGATGAACTCTTGAGAATCCGTTTGACGGCTTCAGCGGTCCGAACCGGTAAAGTCGATTTTTCGACGACAATCTTGTGCCCTTGGGAGCATTCAGCGATCCGCCGAGCGCATTTTTCGACGAACTCCAAATTGGCCGCACGCCCGGCCCCCATCCCGTGGGTCTTGGTCGGAGTATTGACGGAGATAAAGATCATGTTCGAACCACGAATTGCCTCGTCGACGTCGGTCGAGAAGGTCAGATTCCTGCCACGGGCTTCCTCGACGATTTCCTTGAGACCCGGTTCATACACGGGAAGCACGTCGGAGTTCCACTGGTCGATTCGAGATTGATTCAGATCCACAACCGTTACGGGAATGTCTGGGCATTGCTTGGCGATCATCGCCATCGTGGGGCCACCGACATATCCGGCGCCAATACAGCAAATCCGCAAAGAAGTAGCAGAAGAAGTCATTGTAATATGGGAGGGTGAACGGATCGGGGTATGCAGGATTGGCGTAGTTTGCGAGGCCCTCTAGTATGCTTCTTGCTTTGCTTTTGGATAGGTACTTTTTTCCGGGAAAACCAAGCTCTCTCTTTGTAAAAAAGTCTGTGCAAAAAGGAAGTTTTTACAAAAAGGACGCTAGGCCAAGCCCCATTTTCAAGTCCAGACGCCCGCGCAGTTTGCCCAAAGCGCTCAAAGTGACGCGTAAAATTGTTTTTTCGCATTTGGCACGGCGTATGCTTTTCATACAGGTATCGAGATTCCAAGCGGTGTCTCGGTAGTCCGAAACAAGGAAGTCCCGTGATCTTAGTGGCGTCGAAAACCAGTCATCCTGGATGAACCGACAGACCTTCCCATCAGGTTAGGCCCAGTTTTCACGGTGGAAAAAAACTTCTCGGAAAAGACTCGCTCCGCAAGCCCTCGCAATCTTTAGGTTGCCTGCACTTGCGGGGCGAGTCGTTTCCTCTTCTTCTTCGGACTCGTCGAGCTAAACTAAGGGTGGTCTGAATTCTCGAACCCTTAGGAAGTCCCAAATTCATGGTGGAACTCGGCGTTAACATCGATCACGTAGCAACATTGCGGCAAGCTCGTCGAACGGTCGAGCCGGATCCAGTCGCCGCTGCTGTCTTGGCCGAACTCGGCGGAGCCGATTCCATCACTATCCACCTTCGCGAAGACCGTCGCCACATCCAGGACCGCGACGTACGAGTTCTGGCTGAAACCCTAAGGGCTAAATTCAACTTCGAACTCTCCTGTGCCCCAGAAATCGTCCAGATCGCCTGCAGCGTCCGTCCCGAACAAGCCACCTTGGTCCCGGAAAAACGCCAGGAGGTAACGACCGAAGGAGGTCTGGACCTGCGGCCTCGCAGCCCGGAACTTCGAAACGCGATCGCAACCCTTCGCGACTCGGGGATCAGTGTTAGCCTATTTATCGACCCGGATGACCAGCAGGTTCGCATCGCCAAGGAGCTCGGGGTCGATGCTGTCGAATTGCATACGGGCCAGTATGCAGAAGCCCGAGGCCAGGAACAACTCCAGGAACTGCGACGCCTCGAGCACGCCTCCCAACTGGTCAACGACATGGGGCTCAAGCTCCATGCAGGCCATGGGCTTACCTATCAAAACGTTCGACCCCTGGCGGCCATCCCAGGCATGCGTGAACTGAACATCGGACACAGCATCGTCTCGCGCGCGGTCCTCGTAGGGATCAAAGAAGCGGTACGGGAAATGAAACTCTTGCTAAATACTCCTTAGCAAACCACTGGCAAACAAAAAACATGC
>CAILTZ010000381.1 GCA_903837255.1 uncultured Pirellula sp.
CGCACTTGCTGGATTTTTGGAACCGATACCCGAAGAGTTAGCTTGGGGTTTGTTGTTGACGGGCCGGATCAGAGGAGAGGACCCCGACGAGCTTGAATGGGACTTGTCGGAGGCGTTTTGGATAACTTGGGATCTTGATTTGGGTGTGTTGGGCTGGCTTGAGTCGTGGATCAAATCGATTTGGCTATCGACTGAGGACGCATCGCTTTTAACGATGGCCCTGAGCACGCCGCTATCGGAACTTGAGAGTGCCATGCCAGGCTGTCCAGGCCGTCGAGTGCTCTCGATCGTGGTTTCATCGAGTTGGTTGTTGACGGTCTCGGAAAGGTAGTGGCCTTTGGTTTTGGCATCTTCAAGCAGATCGTCAAGGGTCATGCCTTTGGCGGGTTTGATCGCAACGCCGGGATTTTCTGTTTTGTATTTCACCAGCCAAGCTTCCAGAGCCGCAGCAACTTGGTTGCAATTTTGGTAGCGAAACTTTAGGTCCTTTTGCATCATCTTGACACAGATCCCATCGAGTTCGCCGGGGCAGTCAGGCCGATCGACTCGGATGTCGGCTGGCATGGTGTTCTGGTGTTTGATGATCCGGCTCGAGATACTTCCGTCGGGGAAAGGGGGATGGCCAGTGAGCAAGAAGTACATGGTGCAGCCAAGCCCATAGATATCGGCTCGGTTGTCGACGGTATGGCTATTTATCGCCTGTTCAGGAGCGAGATAATCGGCTGTGCCGAGGACTTTGTCGTTGTACTCCATCGTCAGCGATGCATCGCCTTTGTCTTGGAAAAGCGCCAAGCCCAGGTCGAGAACCTTGATAACGCCTTCGGTATTGATCAGAAAGTTCGCCGGTTTCACATCCCGGTGGATCAACCCTTGATCGTGAGCGTGCTGCAGACCATGGGCAGCTTGGGCGATATAATCTGCCACTAACGCATAGGGCAGCGGTCCGTGCTTCTTGACGAGGATCTGCAGATCAACACCCTCGATGTACTCCATGACGATGTAGTGGGTGTCTTTTTCATGGTCGATGTCGTAAGCGCGAACGATGTTCGGGTGGCTAAGCGATGCGATCGCCTTGGCTTCCCTTTGGAAGCGTTCCAGGTACGAAGTTTTGCCGAGTTTGGATTTTGGCAGAACTTTCACCGCCCTGCGATGCTTGAGAACAACATGCTCACCGAGATAAACGCTGCTCATGCCCCCGGTGCCGATGTGCCCTAGCAGCTTGTGTTTGCCTAAAAAGAATCCTTTGTACTTGCCCTGGAGGATCTTCTCGGACTGCCATCGGGTCAGCAGGCCAGCATCCTCGAAGGATTTGCAAATGGCGATGGGGTCTTGCATCATCGCAACATCCGATTTTGCCGCCAGAGCATCTCGGTGCGCAGAGAACGCTGCAGGATCGACGATCTTGCTCTTTTCGATCAGTTCGAGGACTTTGTCGGCGGTGATCTGCGTCATTCTAACGATTCTCTAGTAACCCTTCCTGAGGCTCGTAGAGAACCTAGGATTTTCTGCGTCGATCGAACGAAACGATCAGGAGCTTTGCCCAAAGGGGAATTCCGCCGTTGGAGTCGTTCAAAATTCGTAAACCCAACAGTGTACTTGATTTCCTGCATACAAGAGGGATCGATGATGGAAAGTCCGCCATTTTCGCGATTTTAAGGTTTCGCAATCCGTACGGCATTTACCGGCAACTGCGTTGCATTTGCAACGTCTGTAAAACGCTTGTTGCGAGGTCCTGGCCCAGCTTTGTTTTCAATCGAAGTGGACTCCCCTACCAAGGGCTCAACGATAAACTGTAAGTCTTGGAATTGTTTCGCGCGGCGCAAGCCTACCTCTTACCGACAAAGTCTGATCATGCAGTATTTTCCGGATATTCAGAAGATTCAATACGAAGGTCCCGAGTCCAGGAACCCCCTGGCTTTCCGATTTTACAATCCGGAGGAGATGATCGAGGGTCGGACGATGCACGACCACATGCGCTTCAGCATCGTCTATTGGCACACGATGCGAGGGGGCGGCGCGGACCCCTTCGGACCGGCGACCGCCGAGCGCCCCTGGGACGACGGATCCGATTCGATCGACAATGCTCTCAAACGGGTCGAAGTTGCCTTCGAGATTTTTGAAAAGCTACAGGTTCCTTACTACGCTTTCCACGACCGAGATGTTGCCCCCGAGGGAAAGAATATCCGCGAGTCGCACAAGAATCTCCAGAGGATCGCCGAGTCGCTCAAAGCCCACCAAAAGAAAAGTGGCGTGAAGCTTCTTTGGGGTACGGCCAACATGTTCAGCAATCCGCGGTTCATGCACGGTGCGGCGACGACCTGCAAGTTTTCCATAATCACGCCAAAGCGGAAGGGGCTGTCGAGCGTGGGCAAAGATTACCATACCGAAGAACATATCGTTTACAATCCATTGTGAACCAACCACCGTTTCGGC
>CAILTZ010000382.1 GCA_903837255.1 uncultured Pirellula sp.
CGGTCCGATGCAGAGACTTCCGGAAGCAATTCGACCAGTTCGCGATAGCGGCTCTCAACACACTGAGCATTGTATCGAATCACATGCGGCATCATCATGCCGACGGCTTGGCCATGCGGAACATTCAAAAAGGCTGTCAGCGGGTTGGCAAGCGCGTGGGCCGCCCCGAGCATCGAGGCTTCAATAGCCATCCCCGCAAATGCTGCCCCAAGCTGCATTTGGGATCGTCCATGCAAGTCGGTCGGTTCTTCAACCACACGCGGAAAACCCCGCGACAGAAGCGTCCAAGCCTCACGAGCATAACAATCGCTGATGGCATTGCGTTTGTTGGTCACGAAGGTCTCCATGGCATGCGTCAGCGCATCGATCCCTGTAAGCGCAGTGATGCTCGAGGGTTGCGAACAAGTCAGAATCGGATCGAGAATGGCGATGGCCGGCGAAGCCTTGGGGTCCCCACAGGCCATCTTCACGTGGGTATGAGCATCGCTGATCAGTGCAAACGACTGAGTCTCGCTCCCGGTACCAGCGGTGGTCGGAATGGCGATCAGCGGAAGCATCGGCGAGGTGGCTTTGCCAACCCCCCAGTAGTCAGCGATCTTGCCACCGCAGGAATAAATAAAATTGATCCCTTTGGCGCAGTCCATGCTCGAACCTCCACCGAGTCCAACCAGCAGATCAGGGCGAAAGTCTTGTGCGACTTGCACACCTGCTTGGACGTGCTCGGTGCTAGGGTTTTCGGTGAATTGGTGAAAGCCTAGGACTTCTAGTCCCGCTTGGCGAATTCTCTGAGCTCCGATCTCGTAGATGCCGGCAGCCACGACTCCCGGATCGCTGGCTATAAGTACCCGCCGGGCACCGAGTTGCTCTGCGAGTGTCCCGAGTTGCTCGATGGCATGTTCCCCCGCGACCAAACGGGTGCGGAGTTGGTAATCGATCATAGGTGTCAGAGGGGTTGGAGTGATCGCAAGGGCGGCTAGGGCTGGTGGGTATTTTTGCATAACCGGAACAGATTAACAAATCCCAGCATTTTCGTCTTAATCGGACCGATCGAAAGGCTCTTTGGTGTGAATAATACCAAAGGAAAACTCCGAACAATTGATTCTAGTGGAATGTTCAAGGATGAACCGGATTGCATTGTGCCTCAGGGCGGAATGCCGGGGAGTCGGCGGCTTGGGCATTCGATCGATAGCATTGGTCCATCAGTGTTGAAGGCCCAGATTTCATCTGCTTACGGCTTGCCGTAATTCGTTCAGGATAGGAGTCCCAGAACTATGAAGACTAACCGACTTGCGCTCAGTGCAATGATTGCCAGCGCTTGCATTTCGGGATCGGCCTTCGGTCAAACCAGCCGAACAGCCGCTCCCCGTTACGCTCCCGCTTCGTACTACAGCTACTATGACGAAGCATCCCCGTCTGCTGCAACGAAGGCAGCAGGCAACAGTGTCGTCCAAGCATCGGCGAATTGTGACACGACAAAGGCTTGTGATACGGGCAAGGCCTGCGACAGCGGAAGCGGCGCAGGGGCTTGCGACTCGGCAGGCGGACTCGGCTCGGGCCTAGGTCACGCCTTGGGCGGTCGCCTGGGAAGTGGGCTTGGCCGTGGCTGCGATACCGGCGGTGGCTGCGATACCGGCAGCGGAGCTGCTGGCGGTTGCGATTCGATGTGCGGCGGCTCAAGCGGTCTATTTGGAATGGGAATCCTGGGAACCGGTCGTTCGCTGACCGATCCTTGGAAACTCTTTAGCAAACCAGTCGCAGGGTTCAACATCGGCGGATGGACCAGCGTCGGATACCACTCGCACGCGAATCCTTACAGCTTCAACACCTACCCAAAGCGTCTTCAGCTTGGCCAGCAATGGTTCTTTGCTGAAAAGGTCGCCGACGGTAGCAACGGCTTTGGATTGGGTGGTCGCGTCGATTACCTCTACGGTACCGATGGTCCAGATACTCAATCTTTTGGGATCCTCAACAACCATTGGGACAATGGCTGGGACAACGGTGCACAGTACGGCCATGCCCTGCCACAAGCCTACACCGAAGTCGCCTACGGTGACTTGAGCGTCAAGGTTGGTCACTTCTTCACGATCATCGGCAACGAAGTGGTCGCCGCACCCGGTAACTTCTTCTACAGCCGTCAGTTCACCTTCTACAACGCTGAACCGTTCACCCACACCGGTGCCCTGTCGACCTACAAGGTCAACGATAACACCCAGTTGTTCAACGGTTACGTCATGGGTTGGGACTCAGGTTTCGAAGACAACGGCGATGCTTACATCGGCGGTATCAAGACCAAAGTCAACGATCGCTGGACGTTCCTCTGGAACTCTGTCTTGGGCCGATTCGGCGAAGCCAAGAGCTTCAACGCCAACGAGCGTGGAAGCATCCAGAACGTCATGTTGATCGGTAACTTGACCGACAAGCTGACCTACATCAGCCAAACCGACTATCTGTACACCCAAAATGCTTCGGGCATCACCGCTCGAAACACCTTTGGTAACATCAACTATCTGATCTACCAACTCAACAACCGATGGGCTTTGGGCCAACGCTTTGAGTGGTTCAACTACAGCGGAGCGGGTTTTGGTGGGGCTCAGAACGATGAACTCTACAACTACACCGCAGGTGTCAACTACCGCGCTCATGCGAACCTCCTGTTCCGTCCCGAAGTCCGATGGGTTTGGGACAAGAGCCGATACGGGTTCAATGAAAACAATGCCGGTAGCCAAGCTGCCATCGGTGGCGACATGGTCTTCACGTTCTAACGAGTCTGCCAAGTACCAAACCCTTCCGGAGGTTTGGCTTTAAGAAATGACCCAGAAGCAAAACACCCTGCCAATCAAGGCGGGGTGTTTTCTTTTTTCCACGGTATGTAACGCGGACCGAAAAATTCCACTGGAGGGATGCGATTCTAAAGGCCGAAGGAACAACAGGACTTTAACGACTGTGCGGAATGCAACACTTCCAATGAGGGAACTCGCCATGCAAAAACGACCAACCAAACACCGATTTGCTAGCATGCTGCACGCTGCAATTGCCTTGGCGTTTGCAGTTAGTGCTTCGCTGGGACTAGCCGGTGAGCCTCATCAGTGGTTGGCAGGTACCTACCTGGACCCGGCCATCCAGCGCCCTGATTTCCTTCCGCATACGATCAGCCGCAGCATTCCCGAGTATCGCCAAGTCTACAACCGACCTCGCAACCTCACAGGCTGGATTGCTTACAAGATCGAACCATCGAGCCAAGAAGCGATGGCCTGGCAGACCAACCATTGCAACGGTAACTATCAAAACCACGCCGGGGCTTATGTCCCCATGTACTGTTATCCCAAGCCATGGGAGTCGCTCAACACCCGAGGCCGACCAGGATTTCAGCACTCGGGCTCTGCAGCGAGTGGTAAGGCGTCCATGCCTGCATCCTCGGCACAAGTGCAATCCGAAG
>CAILTZ010000383.1 GCA_903837255.1 uncultured Pirellula sp.
AATATACATGCTGTATTCAAAGTAGGCGGCAGTACCGCTGAAGACGGCGTCGCCGGGGCCGGTGTAACCCGAATTGGAAACCGTATTGTTTCCCTGGGACCAGTTGATAGGCAACCAGCCTTTGTTGTCAGCCTCGTAACCAGCCAGTGCTATAAAAATCTGCTTCTGATTCATTCCGCATTTGACGCGGAAGCTGCCCTCACGAGCCTTTGCGAGAGCCGGTAATAACAGTGCGATTAAAAGCGTCATAATTGAAATGACAACGAGAAGCTCAACAAGAGTAAAAGCCTTGGACGACAATGGGTGGTTCATGGCCATATAACACCTAAAGTTGAAATCACACCAACAAGTAACGAAAGGAACAAACACGGGAAATACGGCAAAAAACGAATTAAACTTGTACCGAACCAGGCTCAGCCGGGACCCGAGCCGCGGCGAGCGAAGCGCGGAAAATCACTTCAGGCAAATAGAACTGTTTCATGTGGGCCGGTGTGCGTCCGGCAATCAAATCGCTGAGTAACTCGGTGGCCATGCGATAACGCGTCTGATCGTCGGTGGTGGTCTGGGGTGCCGATAATGGAACAGGCCAAACGTATGGCGTGTGATCGGAAAGCGCGACGATGCTGAAGTCGTCAGGCAGACACAGGTTTCTGGCGGCTGCGTCACGCGTTAGAGCCGCAGCCATAATTTCATCAACAACAATAAAACACGTCGGCAACGGATCAAGTTTCAGCAGGCTGCGTGCATCAACCAAAGCGGGATCGGGCAGCGATGGCGAAGGCAACAGTACGATGCGCTCAATGCAATTCAAGAGCATCAATCGCCGACACGCAAGCTCATAGGCTGCGAAAATTCTGTTCGGCCCATCCGTGTTGACCGGCGCATTGGGAAAATTGTGCCAACCTACCAACGCCAACTGGCGGTGTCCGAAACGATATGCCTCATGAACGACGCGATGTAACAGTTTGTCATAGTCAATCATGACATGCGGCACATCTTCCACCGGGCAGTTGATGCCGAGGCTGACGAATGGAATCTTAACATCGCGCAGTCGCTGTGCGAACGTCGCATTGATAAAACCATGGTAGAGCAGACCGGCAAAACCACGATCACGTAGCATGGATTGGAAAGAGTCGGTGACACCATCGGTTTCAAAGCCGATGACTTCCACACCGTAATCATCCTGAGAAAGTACCTGTCGCACCCCCTGCAGACGGTAGCCGATCGTTGGGCTCGAAAGGTGAAAACGTGGAACGGCCATGGCGATCGTGGGCATTCGAGTGGAAACAGATGCCGGTTTTGATAGACGTTGTTCTGCTACGAAAGATCCCATACCCACACGACGTTCAATCACACCTTCGCGGACCAACGCTGCCAATCCGCGCCGCACAGTCGTGTGACTCATGCCGAATTGTTCTGCCAGTTCCCGTTCCGAAGGCAGGCGAACGCCAGGTCCAAATCTTTTTTGCTCGATCAA
Organism: uncultured Pirellula sp.; assembly: GCA_903837255.1. Lineage (GTDB taxonomy): Bacteria > Planctomycetota > Planctomycetia > Pirellulales > Pirellulaceae > JBKCUI01. Next base: position 1,478 of record CAILTZ010000383.1, read on the forward strand.
CTTGCGGATGTACTCGGCGACACGCAAAGGCGATTGCGTCAATTCGCTTTCCCTCAAGCCGGGCACGAGAGTTGTGGGTGGTTCAACTGATCCCATGCTGCTAAGATAGCACTATCATTTATCTAAGTCAATGAAAATTACCATTTTTGCTGGCAAGCTGAATTGCACCTGCTATTCTGGCAAAAATATGAATTCTGAGGCCTTGGAAACTGATTCAATGCATTGGTAATAGTGCTATCTCTCAGGGCGACCATCCTTATGTCCATCTCCTTGCATCTGACCCCCACGCGCCTGGCAACTCTTCGCAGCAAGGGCGTCAATCATCACCGAGTTGCCGCGTGCGTCAATGCTTACATGCGCTCGAATGCGTTCAATCAATTCAAACCCGGTGGCCCGGAAATGACCTCCGCGATGTTCTCACGCATCGCCCACCTTGGCGGAATGCTCTACGTCCACCAGGCTGTGCATCACGACGAACGTTATGACGAAATGATTCTTAACCTGCTGCACTGGCTGATGGAACAAAAAAACGTGCGTCTCTCCGGCGTTTTTATGCAAGGGCTCGTGCTTAAGTCCATCGTCTTGCTCTGTGAACTCATGGGGCCCAAGCTGTCCAACG
>CAILTZ010000384.1 GCA_903837255.1 uncultured Pirellula sp.
CAGACTCCACGCCAGAACTTGCCCGGGTTCTCGATGCTCCAACGATGAAACGACTCGATCACGTCGCGGTTAGCCAAAACGTCGTCGCTCAAGCCCCGACGCGACCAAACACCTTGAACGTGCAGTTCCTCGAGGAATCTTTTCAAGTGCGAGCCCCCGATGCGCTCAGGCCTTGGCCTCCAAAGCTCATGATTCGATCCATCAGGATTCGATCGAAATTCAGATCCGCTCACTGCCCGCTTCCTTATCACGCGTCACACAACACACTACAATAAGTTAAACTTGTTGTGTGTTTTAGAGAAGTCACGTTGCGGGTAAACCGACGAGATATCTCAGTCGAGTGCGATCAGGGAGTAAAGACATGTCGGGAGTATGGGTCATCGGGGGTAGCAGGACCCCAATCGGTCGTTTCCTCGGAGACTTGGCAAATTTCCCAGCACCGTCGTTGGCCGGAACGAGCATCCGCCGCACGATCGAGAGAACCGGAATCGATCCTGCGAGGATCGAAGAAGTTTTTGTCGGGAATGTCGTTTCGGCTGGTGTTGGCCAAGCCCCTGCAAGGCAGGCGGCCAGGAACGGCGGCTTGCCCGATGGAGCCAGTTGCACGATGGTCAACAAAGTCTGCGGGTCGGGATTGCAAGCTGCGATTCTAGCCTTCCGCACGATTCAAAGCGGGGCCGCCAATGCGTGCATCGCCGCCGGTATGGAGAGCATGAGCCAGGCACCTCATCTGCTCAAGCAGAGTCGCACTGGAATCAAGTACGGCACGATTCCTATGCTCGATGCGATCGACAACGATGGCCTGCGCTGCGCCGTCGGAGTGGTAGCCATGGGAACGTACGCAGACAAAGTCGCCCGAGAGCATTCTATCAGCCGCAACGACCAGGACGCTTGGTCGCTTGCCAGCCACCAGCGGGCTTGCGCGGCCATCGAGCAAGGTGCTTTTGAACAAGAAATTGCACCGGTGGTTATCGACCAACAAACCACCATCGGCAATGATTCCTGTCCTCGCAAAGATTCCTCGATGGAAAAGTTAGCCAAACTCAAAGCCGCCTTTGGAGTCGACGGATCTGTCACGGCCGGGAATGCGTCGGGGTTGGCCGATGGGGCAGCCAGCGTTCTGATCGTCAACGACTCGATCCGTAAATCGTTGACGAATCAATCGGCTTTTCGAGTTCTAGGGACCGCGCAGCACAGCCAAGCACCAGCGGACTTGTTCACCGCTCCTGTGCAATCGATTTTGAAGGTATGCAAAACGGCCAACGTCTCAGTATCCGAAGTCGACTTGTTTGAAATCAACGAAGCCTTTGCGGCCCAAACGGTCGCCTGTGTGAATGAACTGCGCATTGCACCCGAGCAAGTCAACGTCCACGGCGGGGCGATCGCACTTGGCCACCCCATCGGATGCAGTGGCACACGAATCTTGGTAACCCTCATGCATGCGATGGAAAGACATCAAAAACGCTTGGGTATCGCCAGTTTGTGCATTGGAGGAGGGGAAGCCGTAGCGGTATTGATCGAGCACGATCCAATGAAGTAGGCTATACTCTGTAGAATACGCTCCGGGGATCGAACTCTAGGAGTGTCCCCACCTGATCCTCCCTCCCCACAGTAACCCGATGTTTCGCATTTGCCTATTGGCGTTTGTCGTTGCAACATGCGCAGCTAGTTCGGCGCAAGAACCGGCAGGGGCCGAACCACCCAAGTTTGAATCCGACATCAGCCCGATCCTGCGCGAGTACTGCTTGGATTGCCATGGAGCGACCGACAAACTCGAGGGAACTCTCGATTTGAGGCTCGTGCGTTTCATGCTCAAGGGAGGCGATTCCGGTCCGGCCTTGGTGGCCGGCAATCCCGACGCGTCGTTGATCCTCCAACGCATCGAATCGGACGATATGCCACCGGGAACCCTGAAAGTATCTTCGGAGAAAAAAGCGATCCTGCGAACTTGGATCGCCTCGGGTTCGCCGACCATGCGACCGGAGCCCGAAGCGATCGCTCCAGGAATTCCCTTGACCGACGCCGAGCGGTCCTACTGGGCTTATCGGCCACTGGTCAAGCATGAGTCGAAGCGCGCCATCGATGGTGATCGGATTCGAACCGGGGTCGATCAAATCCTCGCTGAGGCCATGCCGCCGGGGCTCCACTTTTCGAGCGATGCGCCCCGTGGCACGCTCATTCGCCGAGTCTTTCTGGACCTGATCGGTCTGCCACCCAGCGCCCAGGAGCACAAGCTGTGGATAGAGCACCCAGCCGATGACTGGTACGAGCA
>CAILTZ010000385.1 GCA_903837255.1 uncultured Pirellula sp.
CGGCTACTTGGACCCGGGAACACCTGGCGGCACGATCTTGCCATCGGGCAAATGCGCTACTTGGGGTTTCTGTAAATCCGGCTGGGGTTGCGGTTCGCACCCAACCAGAACGATTCCGAGGACGAGAGAAAGAAGGGCGATGAGTTTCATTCGGCATCAAGCCGGGAGCTGTTCTAAATAGCCCCCGGCATTTGTTTCGCTCGACTACGGAACGAAGGTCTGTGTTGGCTTCTGAATCTTGAATTGATAGAAGTCGTTATGGCGAGCCGCACCCCATGTGAGGGACTTGGCATGACCGTCGACGAAGCAGTAGTTCCCCGTGCCGCCGTATCCTTGGGAAGGTGGGCGATTGATCGGATCGGGGTTCATGCAAGACGGGCTTGGAAGCACGTCCCCACCCGTCGGCAAGCCGCTGGCCTGCCACTTTCGACCTGCGAGTTGGAATGTATCGCAATTCTGGAATCCAGATCCCCAAGGGCTGCCATAGGGCGAAGGGTTGGACTGCTGCCAGGTCTCGATCAGCGAGAACGTCTCAGCGGGACTCGAGAACACGGTGAGCGACTGAGCTCCCGACGCCCTGAGACAACCCGGTGTTTGCGTCTTGCGGACCATCGGCCTTACCGTTGGCATCCTCAGATTGCTGAGTTCGAATGGACATCACGTACCTGTAAGATCGCGCCTTTGCTTTTGGTCCGTTATAGGCTCCATCGAACATCCATCCGAGTCCGACGTTACCGGAGGCCCAAGTCTGACCGCCATCAGTGATGAGTCCCATGGCCGCGACGCTGGAAGAATCGGAAGGCGCGCCCCACAGTCCGGGACCGGACTTGCAGTAGGGCGAAAGCTGGTATTCGATTGGGATGGATCCCTGTCCATCGGCGCAACCGCTCCAGTTGGCTTGGCCACCATTCAAGAGAGGGGCGCAAGCGAATGCAGTTGGAGCGAGGTCGTCGGTGTCCCCCGCATACATGATCAGGGCAAGCGAGACCTGCTTGCTATTGCTGAGGCCGGCGGTCTTTTTTGCCGCAACTTTCGCTTGTGCAAAGACTGGGAAGAGGATGGCCGCCAAAATCGCGATAATCGCGATGACTACCAAGAGTTCGATAAGCGTAAAAGCTTTGTTTCGCATGATGACGTCGATGTCTCCTTCGTTGGATTTCAGCAACATTCCTGTCTGCTGAACCATTGCGAGTGTAGGAGAGATCGTCACGGAACGCCAATAGTAAAATGTTTTAGGTGGCGAAACCCAACGATGACCGCGTTGGCCCGCGAATCCTCATGTCGGCTTGGGAATGATGCGATTCCGAGTGAGAGAAACAAACCAAATTTGCTCAGCAAGTTTGAGTTGACCTGTCGATCCGCACGACCAATGGAATTGATCGACTTATACAGTCGCTAACGGAGCCCTGTACGCTTAACCTGTTAGCTCAGAGGATCTCGTTCATTCGGGCATGAAAAACCCACCTTGCTTGCGCTTGGTGGGCATTTTCCTTGAAAGCCTCATAGGGTCCGATTTCGAAAAGCAATTCGACCTGGATGTGTCCTGGCCAATGACCAGGATTGCAGATCCTTTAAGGAGGTGATCCACCCACACCTTCCGGTACGGGTACCTTGTTACGACTTAGTCCCTCTTACCCCCCTCACCTTCGGCCGCTCCTTCCTTGCGGTTAGGCCACGGACTTCGGGTGAAGACAATTCAAGTGACTTGACGGGCGGTGTGTACAAGACCCGGGAACGTATTCAACGCAGTATAGCTGACCTGCGTTTACTAG
>CAILTZ010000386.1 GCA_903837255.1 uncultured Pirellula sp.
GGTACGTAGATTTACTAAGTACAAAGACAATGGTATCGTAGACAAGTTCAGTTCGGTGGCTCACGACGTCCCTGGAACTTACAAAAATGTCACATCTCTGTGCAAAGTAGCGATAGCCCCAACGCCTCCGAGGCTCCCAAAAAGGTGTTCCCGGGCGCGGAGGATGACCCGTACTGGTCAGCAAATTCATTGACTTTTGGTCGGATTGAGAAGCTTTTCCTGCGATGTAGGCCCCCTCGTTACGTACCCTGGCGGTTAGAAGTTCCGCCAGGGATGAAAAAACAATGGGAAACTCGGTCGACGATTTCGATCGAGACCGACACTCTGGTGACGAGCCTGCCGACCCAGACTCCGATCGTTTGCAAGTAGAGGATATTTTGCATGGCATATGTCCCCACAATTGGATCTAGGAACGTATAGGCAGCGTAGTCTTGATTATCTAGGTCGACAGGGTGGTGATGGTCACTTGCGAAGGGTGGGCTTCGACTTTTTCGAGATGGTTTTGGATTTCGCTGTATAGGGTCGGCGGGCTAATCCATGGACGCGGGGGCGAAGGCTTCTTTGAGGACGGCTTGGAGGAGATCGGCGGCGTGAGTGCGGGCCTTATCGATCTCCGCTTCCAACGCACGGCAGGTCGTCATCAACGCCTCCACCCGCTCCACAATCGCGGCTTGCTCGGCAAGAGGTGGGAGAGGAATCGGGATGTTCTTGCACTTCGTGACGGAGATATTGTCCTGACCAGCCGATCCGATGAGTTGAATATTCTGAAGGAAAGAGCCTTCCTGCATGAACGTGTATTGTCTCATTTATTACCGAATAATCACAACGGGCCTGGAGGTGGTCGCAGTCCTCGACGGTCGGTCGCGTCCCACGGAAATTGATGCGTTGCTCCAACGTCGCTAATGTGGACGAACCAAGCATTGGACCGAAGTGCTCGATCGAGCGTTCTGACCTGCGTAGCGTCACTTGCTCAGGCTGTTTCAAACGTGCCGTTCGTGCATCGCATCGGATTTCCTCGTGCTCGTGCTCAGTCCGCCGCGGCGGACGGTACTCAGTGAAACGGTACTCGTACTCGATGTCTGTTTGTGTCCGTGGGCGCTTCCTGGGAAATGGCCCGTTTGAGGCGTTCACGGACCATGGAGGCAAGTTGGTTCAGCAATGTCACGATTTGACTGTCGGCTAGCCACCTCGTGGGGCGGCGGCGGTACAAAGGTTGCCTCGTTCAGTGAGCAACCCACTGGTCCAATCCAATTTTGGCTGGTGCGGATGTCTCCGGGGGTGAGATGTTGCCCCCGTACACCCTTGAGCAATTCCGCGTGAATCTCCCGAATCAATCTGACGGAAACCGGAAGCTCTTCCAGTCGCTTCAGTCCGTATTTCATAGCCCGTACATAATTCACGACCTCGTCGACATCCTTAGGACGATCTGGGCTTAGGATTTGGGCCTCCGCAGCCAGAACATCCTGAATGGAACTCTGTGTCCCCTCGATCTGGCTTGAAAGCACGGCTTCCTTGCGAACGTACATGAAAACGAACAGGTCAGGGTGTGGAAGTGTCTGAATTGATCCGTGATTTTTTTCGCCAGACTAACGTTATGCAATTTTGCCTATAACATGGAGGTGGACACCGTCTGTATTGTAGGCTGGCTATAACATGGGGGCTAGGAGGCAGCATGCGATGCTCAGCCTATTACAAGCGGGGGATCCGCCGACGATTTCGGCTAGCATTCCTTCGGTTTCCTGTTCCAGAGCCAGGATATCGGCACGGATTTCGTCGCGCCAAACGACTCAATCCGGTCAACCCAGTCGATTCGATGCAGTCGGGCTCGAGGCAAGGCTCATGGACAATGCATCGCGGTAAACTATCATCAGTTCCATGGGTGGTCGGTGCTTGCACTGGTCATCTTGCACTGATGATCCTGCACTGGTCATGCCGTTTGGTAATCCACGCCCTCTTTATCTTTATCTCTAGGAATCTCACCTGATGCTTACACGACTCGCTTTGCGTGTTTCCCTTTTTGCGATCTGCACTAGCCTTGCAACCGGCTACTCAACCTTCGGCGACGAACGCGAAGAGATCAAGCTTCGGATCGCCGAGATCAAGAAGCAAGCGGCACAGCTTCTCGAAGAGGGTCGCAAGGACAAAGCCGCCGGGTTGCTCCGCGAGCAAGAAGAGTTGATGAAAAGACTCGATGGCATGAACTCCCAAGGACGCTTCGAGGGACGCGGTCCAAGCCCAGAGCAGATGGAGAAATTTCACAAAGCCACCGAGCAGGTCCATCACCTGCGGATCGCTTCGGAGCATCTCAAGTTAGCCGGCATGCATGACATGGCCGGGGATCTCATGCGCCGTGCCGAGGACATCGAGCAAGATCTGCGAAACGCCAAAGAGAAAATGGCGCAGCAAATGCGAGGAGACCGACCAGACCGAGGAGACAAGGAGCCACCTCGCGACCAACCCCAACGAGAGCCTAACCGTAAGGATCAACCCGAACGACCAAGAGCTGAATCAAGAAGCCCCCAGAACGGTGGCTCCCCGAACGGAGGTCCAGACGGTTTCATTCATCGCTTGCAAGAGCAGCTCGACCAAGTCCGAGCTGAAAACCGAAAGCTGCGCATGATGGTTGACAAGATCGCTAGCGGATTGAGGCAATCCGATAAGCCCCAGATTGATAAGCCCCAGATTGAAAAATCTAAGCTTGAGGAAAGGATGCTCCAGTTTGCCGAAAAAGCTATACAGCGTGAGGACAAGGATAAAAATGGATTTCTGACTCCGGACGAATTCAAAGGCGCCAGCGGTACATCTTTCTCGGAAGTAGATACCAACCAAGACGGAAAGATCGACATCAAGGAATATGCCACCTACAGATCGCGCCGGTAACGGGAAATCCTGACCGAGGCGGTTTGCCGTAACTTGCGGACCAAGCGGTTGGATTGTTCACCATCAGCGAACATTAGCGTCCATCAGCGGTTTAAATCCGGGACCGCTGACGGAACAGCCAAGCAGCCTTACGCGCGGTCTTCCCCCTCACCCCCCGACCCCCTTCTCCCCCAGCCAAAACCCTGGGGGCGAGGGGGGGTAAGAGGTTTTTATAAAGCGTCGTGATGATTGATGAAGGAGAAAACATGGAACGAATTAACTACGCGCTCAACTCCCACCACTTCAAAAATCAACAATCATCACTCGACAATCATCAATGCGTCCCAAATCCGGTGGCTTAGGCACACCGGCAGAGATGTGCCGCCCTCTGGGCTAAAACCAAACAGCCGGGATCTTTAGCAAGATTCACTACCTAAAACGCACTGGGTGATCCAAGAGGCGGATTACTAGCCAGGTGGATTGCTGGGCACGGGATTGCCCGGCGCAGGATTGCCCGGCGCAGGATTGCCCGGCGCAGGATTGCCCGGCGCAGGATTGCCGGGGGCAGGATAGCCGGGGGCAGCCCCCGGCGGAGCGGGACTAAATGGGATGCTCCCAAA
>CAILTZ010000387.1 GCA_903837255.1 uncultured Pirellula sp.
GATACCTTCGATCCGAAACCCAAGCTGCTGGAGTATGCAGGCAAGCCCTTGCCGATGAATTATTTGACCGAGCGCAGAACGGGTGGAGCACTGCCGAGCCCATTTGAGTTCAAGAAGTATGGCCAGAGCGGTTTGGAAATCAGCGAGCTTTTTGAAAAGACCGCGGCCCATGCAGACAACATCGCAGTGATTCGCTCGATGGTCGCCCAAGTCCCCAACCATGAACCATCGCTGATGCTCATGAACTGCGGCGACTCGGTTCAATCTCGACCGAGCCTAGGTTCCTGGTTGATGTACGGATTGGGAACCGAAAATCAAAATCTTCCAGGCTTCATCGCCATGTGTCCAGGTGGTTATCCGATCAAAGACACCGCGAATTGGCAAAGCGGTTTTCTCCCAGGCGCCTTTCAGGGCACCTTTGTCGATCCCAAGCAAGCACAGATCGAAAAGCTCATCGAAAACATCCGCAGCCCTCACTCCAGTCTTCCGGCCCAAGCCCGCCAGCTGAAGTTGCTGCGTGAACTGGCGATGCAGAATCCGGCCATCGAGAGCGATTCGCGGCTCGAATCCCGAATCCAGTCCTTTGAGCTCGCTTTCCGGATGCAAACCGAAGCGTCCGATGCATTCGATATCTCCAAAGAGTCCCAAGAAACGCGCGATATGTACGGCGATACTGTCCACGGACGCCAAACGCTCATGGCTCGGAGGCTCCTAGAGCGTGGCGTTAGGTATGTTCAGCTCTGGCATGGAGCCGGTCAACCGTGGGATCACCACGGCGATATCGAGAAGAACATGCGCACCAACTGCTCGGAGATCGATCAACCGATTGCAGCTTTTCTTTCCGATCTAAAACGCCTGGGCATGCTCGACGAGACGCTGGTGCTCTGGGGTGGCGAGTTCGGACGCACGCCGGTGTCCGAGGGGGGCTCGGGCCGGGATCACAACCACTGGGGTTTTTCCGTTTGGCTCGCGGGGGGCGGGATCCGTGGTGGTTGCACCCATGGCTCCACCGATGAATTCGGATTTCGAGCCGAGGAGTCTCCGACCAGCGTGCACGATCTGCATGCGACGATCCTGCATCTGATGGGCTTTGATCACGAAAAGCTCACCTACCGGTACGCAGGTAGAGATTTTCGTTTGACCGATGTTCACGGTAGAGTCGTTCGAGAGATCCTAGCCTGAAGGCCAGCCCACTCATCGAGTTGAGCTTGCTCGGCGGCCAAGTCTTTGGATCTCCGCGCAGCCTCGTGATGCTCGGTGATCTTTTCGATCTGCTTGAGTTCTTTCTCATGCTCAAGGAGAATCGATCGCTCCTGTTGGAGTCGTTCCTGGAGCGAGGCAAACTCCTGAACGAGTTCGTTTTTCTGCTCGATCAGCTCAGCGCGATACGCTTCGTTCTCTCGCCATTGCTGGAGCTTTACAACGCCAGCTTGAAGTTTTTTGCGAGCCTCGCTCCACGTTGTGATCGAGTCGGTGAGCTGCTCGATACGTTCGACGAGGCGTTGGATCTGACTCTGGGTGGCTTGAACAACAGCGACGGATTGGTCGCGCCGCGAAGTCCGAATCTTGAGCAAACCTGCATGTGGGTTTTTTCGCGTCATGGATCTAGCTCGATCAACGGATTATCAAATGCCCGATTTTTTCCCAAGCATCGTTCCACTCGACGATATCGTTTCGAGACTGCTTGAGAAAACCGTCGATCGTTGGCTTGATAGCGATCGCTCGATCGATCTGCGGGTTGGAACCAGGTCGATAAGCACCGATCTGGATCAACTCTCTGTGTTCGTCGTAGATAGCCATCCACTTGCGAACTTCGGTAGCAACGGAGGTTTGATTCTGATCGAGCAATTGTTGTTGCAATCGACTCAAACTTCGCAGGACATCGATGGCCGGATAATGCCCGCCGTCGGCCAGCGACTTCGACAGTACGATGTGCCCATCGAGGAACCCTCGGACCGCATCGCTGATCGGTTCGTTGTTGTCGTCCCCTTCGACGAGGATCGTATAGATCGCTGTGATCGAACCTCGAGCGCTGTTCCCAGCACGTTCGACCAAGTGGGAGAGCGAAGAGAAGACGCTGGTTGGGTAACCCCGTGTCGTGGGGGCTTCTCCTGCGGCCAAACCGATCTCGCGTTGAGCGGTGGCAAAGCGGGTTAGCGAGTCCATCAGGAGCAAAACCGACTTGCCTTGATCTCGAAGTGTTTCGGCGATTGCTGTGGCCGTTTTGGCCGCTAGGATTCGTTTTGGGGCAGGCTGATCGCTGGTCGCCACGACGGTGATTGACTTGGCACGCCCTTCATTCCCCAAATCATTCTCCAGAAAATCTCGGACTTCCCTGCCCCGCTCTCCTATCAAACCGATCACCACAAAGTCGGCTTGAGTCCCTCTGGCGAGCATCCCGAGCAAGGTGCTTTTTCCAACTCCGGCTGCGGAGAACACCCCTACGCGTTGACCTTGGCCCAGACTCATCAAGGTATCGATCGCCCGAACTCCGGTCGGCAGCGGACTTCGAATCGGTTGTCTTGAGAGGGGGGATACCGCAGGTGCATCGCAAAAGACTCGTTTGCCAGCACCGATAGGCACACCCGCATCGATTGGAACTCCGGTCGCATCGAGCACTCGGCCACAGAGTTCCTCGGATACTTTGATCGATCGGCAGGATTGGACTAGCTCGACACGGTCCCCGGCTCGGACACCCTCGAGCGCGTCGAACGCCGCGAAGTGTTCTTCCATTCTCAAACCCGATCACTTCGGCTTCCAACGATCCATGGCCTTGACGCTCGATGCGAGTAACGGCACCGATAGCAAGAGGTAAGCCTTCGACGGCGATCACGCCGCCTTGCAGGGAGCATACACGCCCTTGGACCTGAAACGGAATCATTCGCTTGATAGCGTTGTTCCAATCCGAGCTCTGGGGCAGAACGGGCAGTTGGCCAATGATTGAGTCCGTCTCCGACGAGTTCACTTAGCCTAGCTCCTGGTACAATCGTTGTAGTTGGGTTGCAAGCGAACGGTCCAATGTCGTATCAGGGGTTTCCAATACCACGCTGCAGGATTCCAAGGATGGGTCATCGACGATCTTGAATTCGACGCCTGGCGAAAGCCTCTCGATTAGCACGGGCAGTGCCTCCGAAAGTTTCATCGCGTCGGCGGAACTGAGTTTGATCGTCATGCGACGTTGGCTTTGAACGAGTCGAACCATCTCTTCGATCCATTGAAGCAAGATCGTCGGATCGCTCTCGATCTGCCGAACCAATAGCTTTTCGGCAATCTTGATCGCCAAAGATACCGTCTCGTGTTGCCATTCCTTGAGCCACTGCTGAGTCGCATTTTCAAGCGCCAGACAGATCGAGTCTACTCTCGCAACGATATCGGTCAACTGCTCGCCGACCAGTGTTTCGGCGCGTTGTTGAGCTAGCTGATCGATCAGTGCATGGCCTTCCTCGACCGCCTCTTTTCGAGCCGTTTCTCGCAAGACTTGGCAATCGCGTTGGCACTGTTCGAGGATCGCGCGAGCCTGAGCCATGACCGAATCCAACGAACCGCGTTCGGAACTAGACGCTATCGACGGAGTTGCAGCGATTGTCGGCACAGATTCTCTTATAGGCTCGGTAGCTGCCGGTTTGGAGCTAAAAAAAGACTTGGGTTTGAGGATCGATGCCATACCGAATACTGTTGTCCTGCAAAGGGATAGGTTCAAGCGGTTATGCGTAGCGCGGGGCCAGCATCGGAAACGGTACTGCCGGAAATGGTACTGCTCTGTGGCTCTTGTTCGCGCGTGCCTGATCCCTGCAACTGAACTGCGGTTTCGGTGAATCGGCTGGCGAGTTCCAACCAAGTTTTCTCGTCGGTGATCGATGCACAGGCGAGTTCACGCCGCAATTTCTTCAGACCACTCGCGGGCGTCAGGTTTTCGATACGGGTGCGCATGGTCTTGTTTGAACCCGCGAGGAATCGCTTTACATCATCGACGGTGTGGCTGTAGAGCACGCTGAGCAGATCGAGATCATCGAGCTCTAAGAGAACTTGCAGTGCTTCGTCGCGACTGCTCTTGAGGTTCAAGGGGATCACAAAGGGTCGACTGGGATTCGGAGGCGAGGTTCGCGGCCCGGACTGGTCAGAATTCATTGGGTTTGAATTCATCGGTTTGGAACCCCCCAGACCAAACGTCGTGGGTTGTACTTGTTGATTCGTGCCGATTTCGCCGAGCTCGATTGCTCTCTGGGTTGCGACCGCATCGATCGACGTCCCAGTTGCACCCAACACCGAGAGCAACTCGCGAAACTTTGCTTCCCCTTGATGCTTGCTTTCTAGTTCCACGCAAACCGTTCTTACCTGGGCCTGCAACTCCGCGAGGATTCCATCGAGGATGATCCCAGCCGTGGGTTCGAGCTTCGGGATCCAATCCAACGCTTCTTTGGCAAGATCCAAATCCAGACGTTGCACGATCGATTGGCCAAAACGGCTTGATAAATGCCTCAGAATGGTTGCGATCACGATCGGCCTCTCACTGGCCAAAACCTTGGTGAGAACCTCGATCGGCTGATCTTCGAGGACAAAATCTCGATCGATTTGATGGATAGGAGTTTTTTCAGCCGCCACTGAAATGGCCGACTCAGCAACCAACTCGGAATCCAACAGATCTTCAATGGTCTCAAGTGCCAGTTGTCGTTCTGAATCGGAAACAGTTTCCAGTCGGGTCATCTGAGCACGGATTCGCTGAGCCATCGGTGCTGGCATGTAACCTAGCAAACGGTCCGCATCGTCGGTATCCATTCCCTGGATCGCGATCGCAAGCAGGTGTATTCGATGCTCAGTCGAAGCTTCCATCAGCGATTGTTTATCACACGCAAGTCATTGAGAAGAAAAATAGAGTCCGCACCCTGTCGATACCTTGTAGAGGATCCATGGATCGAAATGCTAGAGCGAATCTTGTTTTGCTAGCATCAAAGGATTGGGGTTGCGAAAAAGACCAGTTTTTTGATAAGCCCACGCAATGGAAAGACTCCGAGTGTGCTTACAAGTTGCAACCGATTGGATCCCCGGCCTAGGTCAGGCGGTGCTCCTTGCATGCTGCCTACTAATGCTTGGA
>CAILTZ010000388.1 GCA_903837255.1 uncultured Pirellula sp.
ACCTGTGATGACGTGGAGCTATTTAGAGGTTTCCACCATCGATAAATGGTTGAATCATCGATATACCACGAGATAGCCCTTGGAGAGAATCATTCATTGTTCCACAGACTTGTGTCATGGGTGGGGTTGTTTGATTTTGTTTCCTCTAGTTGAAACGGGGTGAAGAATGCTAAGAAAACATCTTAGACTTTTTGGGATCAGCGCATTGATTTGCGGTTGGATGATGTCGTTCGTGGAGAGTAAAAGTGATGCGGCAGTGATGACGCCACCTTTTGCTACCGACACGTTTCCATCAGCGTTTGAAGTATGTCTGTATCTTCAGCCCGCGTACATCATGCAGCAAAATGAGGTACTCGTCAGGGCCAGAGGGAGTGACTTCCCCGGTACTTTATCGACCGTACTCCGGGAGATCAACGCGTTCAATGGGGCCTTAGGGACCGACACGGTTAACACCGAGTTTCAATCGATGCACCAAGCTGGTAGCGTCATAACACCTGGTGCCTTCCAGGGGATTCCCGTGCAGTTCAAAGTGGGTCAGGGTACCGGATTTCGCCCAGGGCTGGGACGTTCCCCAGGCCAGGTTGGGGAAAACGCCTTGACCCCACTGAACGGTCAGTTGGATGTCTTTCCTGCCAAAAGCGTCTTTGACTTGTTTATCGACGTTTGGGTAGATGTGAACGTCGATGGATTGGTTGACAACGGAGAGGTTTTGCGGAATTTTAATCAAGCTCTACGTATGGAAAACCCCACGCTCAGTGGATTCCCACCGAAGTTAGGCGATGTTTATGTATCAACCGGGTGGGTGGGTATAAACGATCCTTTGCTAGGAGAGCTTGGAGCGATGCCAAACACAAGTCGTATCGACCTCTATCTTGTCAATCCTGATGGCACCAACTCCAACTTCATAGCGGCTCAACTCGATCCGCTAAATTGCCCGGATATACACACCATTACACCCGAACCAACCAGCATGGCGTTGTTTGGTGGTTTGATGATTGTGCCTATCTGGCGAAAATTGCGAGCTGGCAAACGCACGGCCCCCGTCTGATTACTCCCCGGGTGCTTGGGGGATCTTTATACTTCATTAGGCAGGTTCTCATGGCCACGAATTCTTTATGGAAACGCATCAAGTCTCGCGCCTTGAGCGTTTCAACCGATGAAGTGCGACTTGAGCGACGCCGGATTGACCCCAAAAATGCTGCTGCCAAGGAGCAGTTGGAAAACGTAGGGCTTGCATTCCTCGAGGGCTACCACTGCGCTTTGAAGGACCTCGATGCTAGGGATCTCGTTTATTCGCTCGAACAAGGCCCCGCTAGGCTCCGTGGTTTTTCTTACGAAGGAGCAGCGATGGCCATATGGTTGCTCGATGCGACATCGATCTTCTCCAAGCACCGTTGGGAACGGTTTTACTCACTGGCCTCGATATCCCAGCCTTACATCGTTCATGTCGGTGTGGGCTGGGGCATCGCGCGCCTCCCATGGGCCAAACGCAATCCGGAGGCTTATCTGCGACGCTTCGATCCAATGCTCGGCTGGCTGGCGCTCGACGGCCTGGGCTTTCACGAAGGCTACTTTCACACGTCCACCTGGATTCGCGATCCATCGCGGCGCACACGGTACTCACCGTACGCCAACCGAGTCTTCGACCAAGGCCTAGGGCGCAGCCTGTGGTTCGTAGACGGTACCGACATCGATCGCATCGCAGCGACCATCGAGTCTTTTGATCCAGATCGACGCGATGATCTTTGGAGCGGTGTTGGATTGGCGTGCGCCTACGCGGGCCAATACAGTGAAAAAGAATTGCATTCACTCATGGACTACGCCCAGATGCATCTGCCAAGTTTCCGTCAGGGCATCTCGTTTGGAGCCGAAGCTCGCGTTCTGGCACAACTCGACGATGAGAACACCGAGAGAGCCTGTCAAACCGTCTGCTGCATGAGCGCTGAACAAGCCGCTCTGTGGACTCGCAAGGCTCGAACGGCAGTGCAGCATTCCCCGGAGTCCAGCATTCGACCTCGTTACGAACTGTGGCGCTTGCGAATGCAAGAATGCCTAACCCCATCCCAAACCGAAAAGGTGCTTTCATGAACTCCAGCCCGCAAGTGCCACCAATCTCTCGCAACACCGGTGGTTCCTCGTTAGGCCCCAAAGGCTCCCCGAGCACCGTCATCTGGGTGGCAATTCTCATGGTGATCGGCATGTTCCTGCTGACTCGAGAACCGAGCGTCAGACCAGCTACCATCGCAGCGATGGCCAATCGATTCCAATTCGATATTGA
>CAILTZ010000389.1 GCA_903837255.1 uncultured Pirellula sp.
GAATATCCGAAACCAGTCATTATATTACCAGCCCTGTTTTTTGAGTGAGCTGCTGGTGTAGCTCAATTGGTAGAGCAGCGGTCTCCAAAACCGCAGGTTGGGGGTTCGATTCCCTTCACCCGCTTTCCTGTCCTTGCTGCTGTAGCTCAGTGGTAGAGCACTTCCTTGGTAAGGAAGAGGTCATGGGTTCAAGTCCCATCAGCAGCTTTAACTGGACGAGTGCAGAGGCATCAGGTCCGATTTAAGCATTGCATGTTTATTGGATTTGCTTATGCTTTTGGACTTCGGTGAGGAGAGTTGTCCCGAGAATATCGGTTTTTTGGGTTTGTTCGAAAGAGCGAGCTTGAGTGGATCGAGTTGGGTGGGCATCTGGGTCAGGAGACAGTGTACGAGTAGTTCTGTAGTTGTGCGTGGATGTTGGCCGGCATGGCATCGGCTTCACGGCGACGGATTTCAGGGTTTTTTAAATTAGGTGTTGTAGCAAAAAATGGCCAAAGAGGTATTTGAACGCAAGAAACCCCACTGCAACGTTGGAACGATTGGGCACATCGACCACGGCAAGACGACCACAACTGGCGCTTTGCTGGCGGTGCAGGCAGCCAAGGGGCTAGCGACTCCGAAGACGTATGCGGATATCGCCAAGGGTGGAACGGTACGGGATGCGACCAAGACGGTGACGATTGCCGCGTCGCACGTGGAGTATGAGACGGCCAACCGTCACTACGCCCACATCGATTGCCCGGGCCACGCTGACTTTATTAAGAACATGATCACCGGTGCGGCACAGATGGACGGTGCGATTCTGGTGGTTAGTGCTGCGGACGGTCCGATGCCACAGACCAAGGAGCACGTTCTGCTTGCTCGTCAGGTGGACGTTCCAGCGATTGTGGTTTTCTTGAACAAATGCGACTTGGTCGACGACGAAGAGTTGCTCGAGCTGGTCGAATTGGAAATCCGCGAATTGCTTTCCAAGTATGGTTTTCCAGGGGAAGAGACCCCGATCATCCGTGGCAATGCCAAGGCGGCTTACGACAAGCCAGCCGATCCGGTTGCATCCAAGTGCATCAGCGATTTGCTCGATGCAGTCGATGCGTTCATTCCGCAACCGACCCGAGAAGAAGACAAGCCATTTTTGATGGCCATCGAAGACGTCTTTAGCATCGAAGGTCGGGGAACGGTAGCTACGGGTCGTATTGAGCGTGGCATGATCAAGGTTGGAGAAGAAGTCGAGATCGTCGGCTTGATCAAGGAAAAGCGCAAGACAACCGTAACGGGTGTTGAGCAGTTCCGCAAAGAAATGAAGGAAGGTCGCGCTGGAGACAACGTCGGTTGTTTGCTTCGCGGTGTGGCTCGTGACGACATCGAGCGAGGTCAGGTATTGGCCAAGCCCAATTCGATCACCCCGCACACGAAGTTCGAAGCGGAAGTCTACTGCTTGAGCAAAGACGAAGGTGGACGACACACTCCGTTCTTCAGTGGATATCGTCCACAGTTCTTCTTCCGAACCACGGACGTAACTGGGACAGCCGATCTTGTCGGTGCAGAAATGTGCATGCCTGGTGACAACGTTCGTTTGATCGTTACGCTCCAAAAGACCGTTGCGATTGACGAAGGCGTTCGGTTTGCGATCCGTGAGGGTGGCAAGACCGTCGGTTCGGGTGTGGTCACCAAGATTGTCGAGTAGTAGCGAATAGTCCTGGTGTGGCTTGAGAGAGATCTCGAGTCACCTCGGGAGTCAGTCTGGACGGTCGCGGGCGTGTTGCCCGCGACTTGTCGTAAAGGGGTGTAGCTCAATTGGTAGAGCACCGGTTTCCAAAACCGGGGGTTGCGGGTTCGATTCCTGCCGCCCCTGCTGTCCTTGGGCCAGCGACAGCGAGTCGATGGGCTTTGAGGGCTGGGATAGAGTTGAACGCAGCGAAATTGCACCGAGTATGGCAACCATTACAGACGATACCCTAAACCGATCCTTTGGCAGTGAGCTATTTACCAACGCTCGGTACAAATCCAAGCAGGGGCGATTGGTCCGTCAGTGCACCTGTTTAGCGATTTGGCTCGCGTGTTGGCTAGGTGGCTGGCAGCTGTTTGAGGTCATGGGAGCTTGGATGGCCCCGAGTGGGTCGGCCCAGTCGAACCCATTATGGAGCAGTTCACGTTATTGGCTTCCCGGCGGTTTGACAGCCTTGGGGATGTGGTTGGGTTATCGGTTGGTCAATTGGCCACGATTTGCTGATTTTTTGATCGCCGTCGAGGCGGAAATGAATAAGGTATCGTGGCCCAAGAAAAGTGAGCTTTACAGGGCTTCGATGGTTGTTATATTCACCATGGCATTCCTAGCACTGCTGCTTTTCTGCTACGACGCGATATGGCAGCTGTTGTTTGACACGCTGGGGGTGAGTTAGTTTTTTTGGTAGTGTCGGCTGGATTGCTTGGTCGGTAGGTTGGAATCCTATCGCTAGAGTGGTTTAGCTGGCCAACAGCCAGGAGATTGATCGGCGGTTCCGCGGGGGATCGGTTGATGATTCGTATGTACTGGCGCTAGGTTATCGAGTGAACAATTCCACGATCAATATGACATCTGAGGGGCTTGCTCCGGCACCGCAATGGTACATCCTTAAGGTTGCATTCAACCGCGAGGACACCATCCGCGAGGCGCTTGAGAAGCGAATCAAGCTGTCGAGTCTAAAAGAGTACTTCGGCGAGATTCTGGTTCCGACCGAGGACGTCGTGGAGTTTACCCGGGCGGGCAAGAAGCGCATTGTTAAGCGTAAGCTTTACCCGGGATATCTGATGATCCAAATGATCATTAATGATGACACTTGGTTCCTTGTGCGAGAGACACCGGGCATCGGCGATTTCACAGGAACGTATGGCAAGCCCACGCCGATGACTGATGCGGATGTCGAGCGAATTATCAAGCTCGTGCATCCCGATGTGGATCAAGAACAGGCACCAAAGACCTCGATTCCGTTTCGTTCAGGCGATCGCATTCGGGTTAAGGAAGGGAACTTCCAGAGCCTCGAAGGAGACGTCGATCGGATTGACGAAGCCAACGGTAGGGTCACGGTCATTATTAACATTTTCGGGCGCAGCACCCCGGTCGAGCTAGATCACTGGCAGATCGAGTCGCTGTAGTCCTGGCGAGGATCGCCTGCGGTCGCGAAGCGGCTGGGGGTAGACTCGTCTGTCGTTTGGAATTTGTCATTTAGGTTTTTTCAAACATGGCCAAAGCAGTCACAGGCAGGGCGGCGTTTCAGGTGCCGGGGGGCAAGGCGACGCCTGCACCTCCGGTCGGAACGTCGTTGGGCAAGTTCGGTATTAATTTGGGTCAGTTCGTTTCGCAGTTCAACGAGCGGACACGGGAGTTCAATGGGACCCCCATTCCGGTGGTGGTCACGGTTTACTCCGACCGAAGTTTTGAGTTCATCACGAAGAGTCCGCCAGCATCGGCGCTATTGAAGCTAGCAGCCGGTATCGCAAGTGGATCGGGTGAGCCTCACAAGACCAAGGTTGGGAAGGTGACCCGGGCCCAGGTCGATGATATCTGCAACAAGAAGATGGCGGATCTAAACGCCCGCGATCTTGAGCATGCTCGTCGCATGATCGAAGGGACAGCGAGAAGCATGGGCATCGAGATCGTAGGCTAAGTCCAGGGGAAACTTTCAGATGGTCAAACCAACAAAAGCAATGAAATCCATGCTGGCGAAGGCCCCGGGAAAGACTCCCGTGCCCTTGCAGCAGGCCGTTGAAGTACTCAAGCAATTCAGCGGGCGTAAATTCGATCAAACGATCGAAATCCATATTAACCTTGGCATCGATCCAGCCCAGAACGACCAGATCGTTCGCGGTTCGCTGGTGTTGCCACACGGGATTGGCAAAACTCAGCGAGTGATTGTGTTTGCAAAAGGGGACTTGGCCAAAGAGGCCGAGGCAGCCGGAGCAGATGCGGTGGGTGCTGAAGAATTGGCCAAGAAGATCAAAGATGGCTGGCTGGACTTTGACGTCTGTATTGCGTCGCCAGACATGATGGGATTGGTCGGTCCGCTCGGTAAGTTGCTCGGTCCTCGCGGATTGATGCCATCGCCTAGGGCCGGCACGGTCACCAACGATGTGGCTCGAGTGGTCAAGGAATACAGAGCGGGTAAGGTAGAGTTTCGAAACGACAAAGGCTCCAACGTGCATGCGGTGGTAGGCAAGATGAGTTTCGATGCGACCAAGTTGATTGAAAACATTGGAGCGTTCATCTCCTATGTTCAAACGATCAAGCCAAACTCCGTCAAAGGTACTTACATCAAGTCGATCGCGATCTGCGGAACGATGTCCCCTAGCGTCCGCGTGTCGGCTTAAGGAACAGGTGAGCACATGAGCAAATTTGTAAAAAGGCTGATTTCGCGAGACATCTCTGGCCGCCTCGATGGGGTCAATGACGCGATGGTCGCCAACATTGTCGGAATGACCGGAAACGAGAACTATTCAGTGCGTAAAGCGCTGCGAGAAAAGGGCCTGAACCTGATGGTGGTCAAGCGATCGCTAGCAGCAATGGCCACTGAGGGTTCCAC
>CAILTZ010000390.1 GCA_903837255.1 uncultured Pirellula sp.
ATTGTCTGAGGCCGGCTCCAAGTACGATTGACCCGCGCCTGGAAGGTCGGCTCGGAAAACCCGATAGCCTTTGCGAACCAAACCATAGGCGATGTTGGTCATATAAGTCCCGGTATGCGAGGAACCAAGCCCGTGCAGCAGCAAAACCCCAGGAAGCTCAGCCGACCTGCTGCTCGAATCCGGAGAATTCTCATGCACAAGCATATTGCCCAGAGAGTCCCCAAGCGGGCAGCGGTGCGCGACCCTAGGTGGCAGGTCTGCGATCGGACGATAAAATCCGGTGATTAACGTCTGCAAATGACCGCTGCGCAAGTACCAAGGTGGTCGAAACAAAGGGTCTCTGGCTAGCTGCTCGGCCAGCGGATTGTTGGGAACGTGCATCGATGAATATGCTCTGCGTTGGAACATTGGCGATCGACTCGGTAGAAACTCCCGCGGGGAAACGGGAACGTGTCCTCGGAGGCAGCGCCAGCTACTTTGCTTACGCCGCTGGTTTCTACACACCCGTACGCTTGGTTGGTCGTACGGGAAACGACTGGCCGGAAGAGTATACTCGAACTTTTCAAAACCATGGAGTCGATTGGAGGGGCGTAACCAACGATTCACTTGCAAAATCGTATTTCTGGCGAGGTCGTTACCTCAAGGATTACCAAGACCGCGAAACGCTCGAAATCCAAATGCACGGCTTTGACCGCTATCGCCCAAGTCTCCCTGTGTACTACGCGGATTCCCAGGTCGTTTTCTTGGCTGCGTCGATTCCGACCGTCCAGCGCCAAGTCCTCGAACAGTGCAAACAGGCGAAATTGATCTTCGCCGATACGGTCGATATGTGGATAGAGACCACTCGCAGCGAATTGCTGGAACTACTCCAAAAAATCGATGGGTTGTTTATTAACGATGTCGAAGCCAAACAGCTAACAGGAAAATCAAACTTGGTACAAGCCGCTCGCAGCATCCAGAAAATGGGGCCTCGCTGGGTGATCCTCAAAAAGGGAGAACACGGTTGCTTTGTCCTCGGGCCCGATCTGATGCTCGCTCTGCCAGCCTATCCCTCCGAAAGTTTGGTCGATCCGACGGGAGCAGGCGATAGTTTCGCCGGTGGACTACTGGGCTATCTATGCGAGAGATTGGATCTTGCGAAAACCGATCGCCATTCTCCAATTCAGATCGATCGCAGAGACTTTGTGCAGGCCGTCAAACAAGGGACTGCCGTCGCCAGCTACACGATCGAAGCCTTTAGCATCGAACGCATGCAACAAATCACCCGCAAGGACATCGACCAGCGCGCCGGGCAACTCGATGCACTGGTAGGCCTCTGATCCTCAGATGCTCTCTGCTAACAT
Organism: uncultured Pirellula sp.; assembly: GCA_903837255.1. Taxonomy (GTDB): domain Bacteria; phylum Planctomycetota; class Planctomycetia; order Pirellulales; family Pirellulaceae; genus JBKCUI01. The sequence goes on from CAILTZ010000390.1 coordinate 1,344, forward strand.
TGTCTCTGCTAAATAGTCGCTGTTCGTGCACTGGATCGGATCTGCTCTTTCCTCTTTCCTCGTACTCGTACTCAGTGAAACGGTACTCGTACTCGAAAGAACGCAAATGACAGAGCCAATCTTCGGCCACGAGCGACTAGACGTGTATCGACTTGCGATCGACCGCTGCGTTGGGCATGGTCGCGTTAAGTGCAGAACCATCGCATGCAACGGAGCCGGCGGTCGGGTCGGTTTTGAAATCAACGCGTCTAGCGCCAGCCCGCTGATGCAAAGCGTTCGTGCCTCGCAGAGCCACGCGCACTGATCATAAGATCTTGGCCCCCGGGTGGCCTTGAGCCACCGGAGCCCAAGGTTCGCCAGCTAGCATAAGATCTTGGCCCCCGGGTGGCCTTGAGCCACCGGAGCCCAAGGTTCGCCAGCTAGC
>CAILTZ010000391.1 GCA_903837255.1 uncultured Pirellula sp.
AAGCACGATCTTGCCAGTTTGTCCAATCTTGCCAGCTTGTGCGGGAGAGGATTGAGCGACAGCTGGACTGTTGCCGGAGCGGATTGTCAACGGTGGATTCGGTGGGTTCGAAACGATTCGGGATTGTGCCAAGCTCGATTCGGGCTTGTAGCTCGCGTCGGGCCAACCCGTGGGTGGAGCTTTGGGATTCGCAATGGCGACGATTCTGTCGCCCAAAAGGTTTGAGCTTTCCGCGTTGGCTGGCTGGCCATTGCCACCAAAAGGGCTAGGGGTATCCCAATCGGATCTTTTCAGGCCAGTTGAATTCAGGCCAGTTGAATTCAGGGCTGCCCCGGAGCGGCTAGCGACCGATTGTCCAAAAACAGATGGGTTCTCGGGCGTGTGCATTGAGTCCTGAGTCGACCAGAGCCGAGGGCGGGAGGCGACCATCGAGGCTTGTTGGTCAGAGCGAGTCCGATCCGGCCTGGAGATCGGAACCACCGGCAAGGGTTCTTTCGCGAGTCGCTCTTGGGGGGTTCCTTGCGGCATTGGCTGAAAGGGGCGCAACTGAACTTGCCGGTCGCCGACGAGATCCTCTGGAAGTGCCGAATAGACCGGGACTATCGATGCGTTTGAGTTGCTTGAATCGTTGGTATTAGGCTCAATGAGAGTCCGTTGTCCATCGACGATCCGACTTAAAGTCGTCGGGGCCAATATCCCCCCTGACGATTCGTTGGGTAGTGGTCTGTACCAATACCAGGAGCTTGCTGCAGCCGAGACGAGAACCGCCAGCCCGAGCAATCGGGGCCTTGCGGTTGTTGACGATTCTTCGGTGATGGGTGGTTTCTTTTTGGTGGTCATCGCTAGAATTCCTAAAGTGGGTTCACTAGTCTGCCACATGCATGGCGATTCGATCCCAGGGTGTTGGGTCGTCGGAGGAATTCCAATGCAAAAAAAAGTTTAAGTTTCGGTTTGTGAGGCCTAGATAAACCTTGTCAACGCACGAGGCTTCTGGGGTTGAGGAAGATTGACGACGGCGACGATTAAGCCTGGGTGAGGGCTTAAAGACCCAGCAATTTCCTCTGGAAATTGCAATAAGCTTTGAATTCAGGGTGGATAATTGACCGAACGAGGGGCCTTTCCCTCAACCGTGATGTCCTGGCTACGAGCTATCTGGGTCGCTCCAACAACGATTCGCAAACAACGATTCGCTCAGTGCACGCCGATCCAAGACCAAGACACCTTTGTAGAACTGCCATTGTATCTGTGGAGAAACTTCGATGAGATCATGTCTTTTAGCCGCGCTTTGGATTGCCGCGTGCATTCCAAGTGCGTTCGGGCAGCAATTCCAAAACATATTTAAAGAGCGCAGCCACGACTTTGGTACTGTTACCAGGGCAGCAAAAACCGAGCATCGCTTTTACTTTGAAAATCCATTTTCGACTCCGTTGCATGTTCGCAGCGTGCGAACCTCCTGCGGTTGCACCACTCCGAGCATCCTCACCGAGACGGTTCAACCCGGAGAAGTTGGCTGTATCCTAGCCGTCTTCAATACGGCAACTCATTCAGGATCACGAGGCGCAACGATCACCGTAACGTTCGACAAACCCAGTTTCGCCGAAGTCCAACTCAGCGTGAAAGGTTACATTCGCTGGGACGTCGTTTTTACTCCTGGACAAGTCGCCTTTGGAAAAGTTCCCGAGGGCTCGGCCAAGGACCTCGATGTCCACATGGAGTATGTTGGTAAGTCGACTTGGAACGTGACCCATGTCAGCTGCGATTTGCCTTACGTAAAGGTCGGCATCCGAGAGTCCTTGCGTCAGGGCGGCAAGGTCCATTATGACCTCAAAGTCAGCTTGGACCAATCCGCACCTGCCGGTCCTATTCAAAGCGAAATCACTCTTCACACCAACGATTTAAATATCAAGACATTGTCGCTGGGATTCACGGCAGATATCGAGTCGACCCTGTCGATTCAACCCAACCTAGTATCGCTTGGTGCGATTGGCAAAGAAGAGCAGGTCAAAAAACTGATCCGACTCAAAGGCGCACAACCCTTTAAAATCCTCGGCATCGAAAGTGAAACATTCGACGTTTCAGCCACCAAACTAGGCGAAGAGTCCAAGGACGTGCATTTACTGCCGCTGGTCTTTAGCCCCAAGTCGCTTGTCAGGGACAAGTCGGAGCAGAAGGGGAAGATCTTCTTGCTGACCGATATGGACGCTCGCCCCAAATTAGAACTTGATGTCGTTTATCGGATCAAAGAGGATGCGGTGCCTTTGTCGGCATCGATCAAGTAACCCAGCTTTTCAAAACGTCAGTCATCGAGCCCAACGATCAGTATCCGAATCCTGCCCGGAAAATCAGACTATCGTCGGGGGTGAGATTGGAAGAAGGCCTATTGCGGTAAATCAACTCGCGATTGAACGCGTATCCGACCTCGAAAAAGCAAGTTCGGAAGCCCTGGCGTAGCAAATCGTTTCTGCCTTTCTCAAACCCTAGAAGAACTCGCAAGTCATTGATGTCGATCTCATCGGTCGAATCGTCATCGATATGCTTGATCGTCCAAGCTCCTCCGCCGTAGTAGCCCGTCAGGTACCACCAAACGTCATGATTACCGTGGGTCGGTAGATAGTGCGAGAGCTTGGGTTCCGGAAAAAAAATATCCCAACGGGTATCCTGGTTCGGCATCCATAGAATACCGCCGGCTGGCAATAGTTTGATCTTATTTCGATCGATGTAGTACACCCCGGCTCGGATCGTCGAGTTCGGAGAGCATCGCAGCTTAGCTAACGCCTTGCCTTGCAGACGAATGCTGTCATTGCTAATAGCGTCGAATGCAGAAAACACTCCGACCCGCCATCCGAGTTCGGTACCAAAGGTCCGCAAAGGATCCGTCTCCCACGTGCTGTCGAGAAACGCGCTGAAGGCCGATCCGGGGAGGTCCGAACCCGGGACCGTTGGTCCAGACCAAAGATGCTGGGCGTAGCCAGGCATCAAGTACCACGGTTGACTCATCCCCAAAAACTTGGGGATCCCAAAGACCAAAGACGATTCAAAGTCATGGCTTTCGATCTGATTGGCATCGACACCACCAAAGTCCGTATTGCCCGGAAGATACGTGTAGCGGAACCGGAACCCTTGGCAAAGACGCATCGTCTCTTGCGTTTGTGTCTGGACTGCCGCAGAGGTGTTGTACCACCACGCGTTCCAGGAGTTGGGGTAGGGAGGCGGTGGATAAGCTCCATAGGGATTCGCGGCGTAGGGATTCGCAGTATAGGGATTCGCAGCGTAGGGATTCGGGTAAGTTGGAGTGGAGTACGTTGACGGATATCCCGGTTGGCCTGGGGGCGGGGCAGCCACCGGTGGAGCCATGGG
>CAILTZ010000392.1 GCA_903837255.1 uncultured Pirellula sp.
CTGCGTTGCGGGTAACGTACTGAACCAGTTTGCCCCGTGATGAAAGCTCCACCAGGAGATTTACCGCCACGACAGATTTTCCGGTTCCTGGTCCCCCTCGAACGATCAAGACCTTCCTTTTGGCGGTGGTTGCTGATGTTGACAGGTGGATCGCTGCCTCAAATACGAGCTTCTGCTCGTCAATCATGACGAACTCTTTGTTCCCTTTAAGAAGAGAACCTAAGTGGTCGGTCAAACTCTTCGAGGGGCGGATTTTTCCCTTGTCGAGTTTATAGAGCAGATCACCACGATCCCCTTTCCGCACGTGAGTGGCGATGAAGTTTTCTAGGTCCTTGGATTCGTCACCGAGAAATACCGGCGCTCGACCCAAATGCTCCCAGTAAAACGGACTTCGAACCCCAGTTTCGTCATGGCAATTGTGCAGATAGGCACATGGGTGCAATCGAACGTGGTGGTGATCGACGAACTCATTGAAGTCCGTCATGAACTGGGCATAGGACCAAGCTTGGTAAGATGGATGAAGCACCTCGCGTTCTGCACCACCGACCCAGGTTCGAACGATCGCGTCTTTGGGGGTCGTCTCAACATCCGTCCATTGCTTGAGTTCGATAACGATAGCGACCGGTTTGTCTTCTTCGTTGAACCCGGTAACGATAAAATCGATTCTTTTGGAAGACTGGGGGATCTTGTACTCGATCGCAACGCCAGCGTCGGCAGGGATCGAGGGAGCTTGGAGCATGTTTCCGACGAAGTTCAGGGAGTTCTGAAACGCTTGAGCTTCGCTCGGCGAGGGGTTGTGTCCAAGATGTTGACGAAAGGCATCGAGGATAGTCTGTCCGATCCGATTTTCTCGAACCGTTTCACAGAACTGGGCTTTGGTCGCAGAGTAGACGATCATCGGGGGTGGTTTGGGTCTTGGTTGTACTACGGGGATGACGGTTGTGTTCGCACCAGCGACAATTATAGCCCAGGTGAATTCTCCCGTGTGAGGGTTGTTCGCTAAAGAAGGATATTCGATTCCCGAAGCAAGGGGCAACCAATCTATCCGTGAAAACTAGGTTCTTCGCGACAATTGGGCTGGCTTGGATGCTACGATGAGCTTCTAGGAGTCGGCCTGGGGACAAGAGATGATTCGTGACTAAACCGAACGATGCGTCGAAATTCGTCTTTGGATTTGGTACGACAATAACTGTTTCGAGGTCTGTATCTACATGAAGACCTACAGCTCAATACACGCAGTGCAATTCATTTGTTTCCGCTAGTGAGTCAGCAATGATTAAAGTCAACGTTCCAAATGTGCTACGGAAGACCTGGGTGCAATTTTCCGATGAGTTGTCGCGAACTCCTTTACCCCATTTCACCGAATCCGTATTCCGATTTCTTTTCGTCAGGTCGATGTTGGAGCTTTATCCAGATACACGTTGCGAAACCGAATGGCAGAGATGCGACCTGCTTTATTTCGATTCGATAGGACCTTCGATTATCGAATTCAAGTTCTATGTTCACAGCCGTCATAAGGATTTCGAGGGGAACCATCGCGGATGGAAGGGTGGAGCTGGCAAGAAGAACTTCGAAGAGTTCTGTGGATGCGTGCAGAAGTTAGTGAATCTCGACAATCTAAGATGGGGGCGAGATTGCGGCGTAAACGTCAAGAACCGCTACCTCATTTTAGCCTATGCGAATACTTCTGAGCGTAAAAAAGAGAAGTCTTACCGATACTGGTACGACCGTTTAATTCTTCCCGATGAACTTTCGCGACAAGTCAAGATGAGAAGGGTAACGCGTCTAACCGATACACTTTGCAATGAGACAAAGCACAAGATGCGTTGCTCCCTGTTCCGAATTGAGCCGAATAAAGATCAGTGACCCATCTTGCTGACGGTTTGACGTAAGCTTACACCGGCCTGATCGGCTTTTTCTCAGCGCAGGGCCCGCTTGCGGGTAGATTCAAGGTGCGCCCTTGTTTCTATCCCTGTTCTCTCAAGGGGATCTTGCTTATGTCTCGCTTAGCGTCCTCGAAAACCGCCCAAATTTGGGTTGAACAGATCGCCCAGTGCGAGCGATCCAAAGTCCCGATCGCTCGGTTCTGCCAGTCGATCAGCCGCTCGCTGACTTCCTTCTTCCAATGGAAACGCAAACTCGCTTCAGCGACCCAATCCAGCGCATTCCTCGTGTCCAAACCTTCGAGCCGACCAAAGACACCATCGAGATCGAACTCACGAAAGCAGGCGAGAGGCAATAGGCGTGAAGGAGCAGCCAAACAGGTGTAGGCGATGAAGCGATCTAGGAGCTCGTGGCCAAAGTCCAGCGGAGCTACTTCGACGACGTCAAGACTGCTGGCCGACAAGCACTGGATGAGGAATTGTCCCGGTTAGTTAATGCTAAACTTGCAGAGAATCGTAGCGAGGCGATTCCGGCTTTAATCAGCGAAGACCTTGTCGACATGATGCGTCGTTTCTTGCGAGTGTGGACCACTTTAGTGAGAGCGTTTCCAGTAAATCAGCATGAAGACATTTCACCTGAGCTAGCAGTACAGCTGATGCTTGATCACGTGGATGGCTCGCAGGTCTCATGGCGTGAGAAGTTCGGAAACTTTATCGACTTCTTTGTCCATCGGTGTTCGAGTGCAGAGAGGGAAGGATTTCTTGATGCGACAAGCCGCACAACAACCGGTGCAATCTACGTCAAAATCGATGGGCTTTCAGCAACCAGTTCATCGGATGAGAGGGATGACATTACCAAGACGCTCGCCAATGTTCAAGAGGCGACCGGCCAGACGGATCGCGACCAGCGTACACGTCTGATGCGATCGTTCAACACGCCGTTTTTTCCGGACATCCTGGTTTGCAGCGAAGTGATGGGAGAAGGAGTCGACTTGCATCGTTACTGCCGATATGTGATTCATCATGATTTAGCTTGGAACCCCAGCCAGATTGAACAGCGAACCGGTCGCGTCGATCGCCTTGGCTGTAAGGCGGAGAATCGCCATTCGATCCATGTCTACTTGCCTTATGTTGCTGGTGCATCCGACGAACGACAGTTCCGAGTGATGCGGGACCGAGAACAGTGGTTCCGCATTGTGATGGGTCAAGACGAAGTGACTAAGCTGATTCCCAACGATGACGCTGGCTGTCGGCCAAACCTTCCGCAGCAGCTCGTCGAGCAATTGAGTTTCAGTTTAGAAATATAGATGCGATGCAGTCGGGGGCTATTGCAGAGAAGTGGAGAGAGTCTATCAAGGATTTGCTCAGCATGCGGCGTTTGGCGGATCGTGGTGTGGAATGCGATGGCTTTGAATAAATAAAGTGGGTGGTCTCACCATCGCTACGTGCGGGCCCAGAGGCCCACACTACGCGATGGGGAAGCAGAAGTGAGGAGAACAGCCGGAAGCAGCCTACCATGCTCGGTGGTACGTTCCGCGGTCCATGGGTTGCCTGTTGCTTGACTTGATATCGTGGCTTGGTTGTTTGTGCAAAGCTTGAATCAAGTGAACAGCCGACCGCTGCACGAACCCTACGAAAACCAAACAGCCAAACAGCCCAATGATTTCGGAGAAATCATCGACAATCAAACAGCCGAGTGATTTCGGAGAAATCACTCGGCAATCATCAATCAAACTGGGTTGGCCAGTGGCGTAATCAATGGCAGAGCCAGAGCCTTTGTAGGATCCGGTATCGCACAGATGGTTGACTAGCGCGGGGTCCAGGTCGATGGGCCGCCTGCGACGATCTTGCGGAGAGATATCGAGCGACGGTTGACCATCGTCGTGCCATCGGCCATCGAGAACTTGGCATACACATCCACACTCGTTCCACTGGGCACTCGCTCAGACCATCGAATGGGTATGTGCAAACCAGGCGCCGATCCGACGGGCTCGAGATGCTCCTTGAGTTCCTCGGCGGTGTACTCGTATCGCCCTATCCTGGCCACCGTTCCGTCGGCAAGCGTCTCTTCGACCACAATCGTCATCTTGCCTGTCGTCGGAACGAATTGACCCGCACTGTTGCGCGGCACCATCACCAAATATAACCCGTCATCGCCCGGCTTGCCGTCGGTGTTCTGAGAACGGCACATCGTCGGATGCCAGTCGATCTCCCGCACTCGAGCATCCAGCGGTTTGGATTGGACTTGGGTCGCAGAGGTCTGGATCACTCCCGATGAACTCTCTGGCGTTGTGCCGGTGCCGGCAGGCAACTGGATCTTGCGATCTGTGCTCGATGCATCCGCGTCGCTCGCAGGCAACCCAAGCGGTGCAGTCTTCAAAAGCGATTCTCGCTCACCTGCTGGCTGCAAAGGTAGCTTGGCCTCCGGTAGGATCGACTCGGGTAGCTTCTGCGGTGCAGGTTTGATGTCTGGCAACAAGTCCGAAGGCTCCTTGCGGAGCGGTTCCGGGGATGGCAGGACAGGTGCGGGGTCCAACAAAGGTTCGGCTTCGATCGATTTTTTCGGCAGGATCACTTCGGGCGGCTCGAGCTTAAATGAGTCTTGCTCGCCGCTGCGACCCGGGGGCAGTTTCAGCGGCGCTGGGACGTTGTTCTTGTTCTTTGACTCAGGCCGAGCTGTCTCGGGGCGTATCGTCTCGGATCGTATCGTCTCGGGGCGGACTTTTTCCGTACGATTCGTTTCCGTACGGTTCGTTAGTGGGCCACGGTCCGAGGGGGAGCTTTCCATGCGAGACGATTGGCGCTGAAGCTCTTGAAGTCGGCCTTGGAGCTGCGCGTTGGTCCGTCGCAGATCCTCGAGCTCGAATTCCATCGCACGGTTTTCGGCGTCGAAATCGTAGACAAGGTCTTCCAGGGCGCGATTCCTCTGGGCCATCTGCTCGACATACAACTCAGTGACCGCTCGCTGGCGACACCCGGCCGAGCCTACCAGCATTAGAGTCGCAAGGATCCAAAAGAGCCTACGACACTGCACCATCGGTTGGTTTTGAATTGGAAGTGCAGGACCTGTCATGCAATCGCTTATGGGCCGACCTAGGATTCTTCAGTCATTTCCATGCAGAGGCACTTCGTGGAAGGCTCTCGCTGGGGTTGGCAACAACGCTTGGAAAAGGGAGTAGTCCATCCAAGCCGATCGCGTCAAGGTGGATCGTCGGAGATCCCAGTATCCAACGGCCCAAAAGGCCTATTTCATGCGGGTTTTCGATTGCTAGCAATTTCATTTAGATACGTGAAAGGGATGGTTTAGGAGGATTTTGACGATTAGACAGAGATTTCCGTCAAGTTTGGTTGGCAGGTTTGACGATGCACCAGACGGGGACGGGGTGGATTTGGCGGGATAGGTTTTGCCAGGCTCGATTTTGATCTGGCAGAGTGTTTCCCAAGCTTTGACGATCTTGCATATACTTCCAACCGGTTTACACCCATGACACGATCTTGGATTTTGGTTGCGACGCTTCTTGCGTTGCTCGGCACATCGACGGGTTGCCAATCTCTTTTAGGGCGCAAGGGTGGCCCTGCCAACGACTTTGACATCACCCAGTTGCAGCGCGATGGGTACACGTTGGGCAGCAACGGGGTTTTGCAAGGTGGCATGGTGGACGATACGAGTGTGCTACTAGAGGTCAACGACGGCAAGAAGCATCTCGAGAAGATCCCGATGACCGAAGGCCAGCCGATGTTTGTGGCCGATGTGATCCGCGATGCGAAGCTGCACAAGAAGGTCGGTCGGATCCAAGTTCGGGTCATGCGACCCAACGGCAACGCCGCTCCGGTGCGTATGGACATCGACTTTGATGAGTCGGGCCGACGGGTGCGAGAGGGTACCAATTACTCACTCAGGCCCGGGGATCGGATTGTGGTGGCCAAAGATGATTCCACCGCGGTCTCACGTATGTTCGGCAAGACCGCATTGTCTGGAATGTTGCGATAAAGAGCATGTTGGATCGATGGATCGATACCGCGTCGGCTGTGACGGGAGTTTTTCTGGTCATGGGCATGGGGGGCTTGGCCCGCCACCTGCGTTGGTTTAGCAAAGAAGTCGACCGCTCGCTCGCGAGTTTCACTTCGTATGTCCTCATGCCGAGCCTGTACTTTTCGCGCATCATCAACGACCAATCTTTGTCGGTCCATCTCGATGCGTGGTATCCAGCTGTCCTAGGTTTCCTATGCGCGATCCTGGGTGTGGGATTCGCTTGGGGTACGGCCAGGACTCTCGGGGGTCGTTTTGGACTAGAGAGCGATTCCCAGCAGAGGACCTTTGGTCTGACGGCAGGGATCCACAACTACGGGTACATCGCACTGCCCCTGGCAGAGATCTTTTATCCTGATTGTGTCGTACCGCTGATGATCCACAACGTCGGCGTGGACATGGCCCTTTGGAGCGCCGGGCTCTATGTGATTTCGGGGAAGGGTTTGAGCAAGTCCTGGAAGCGGATCGTCTTTAGTCCCCCGCTAGTGGCCGTTGCACTGGCCGTATTGATCAAGCAGCTTGGATTGGTCGACTGGGTACCCAGTCCGATCCAGCAGGCGACCGGAAAACTTGGCCAATGCTCGGTCCCGATGGGGTTGGTCTTAAGCGGAGCGATCCTTTACGACTACTTCGGCAAGCGGACATGGGGTCAGACGTTCCGAGTATTGAGTTTGGCCATCCCGGTCCGCATGCTACTGCTCCCGTGCTCGATCTTGGCCATCGCCCATTGGGGGACCAGTTCCGAGGCCCTCAAGCAAGTGCTCTTGATCCAGGCGGCCATGCCGGCGGCGACGTTTCCGATCGTCATGACACGTCTTTACGAGCAAGACGTCAAGACCGCATGGGTGGTGGTCGTCGGGACCTCGCTTTTGAGCCTTGTGACGATCCCGTTGTGGATGGTCTTCGGTGCGGCTTGGCTGTTTTGAGGACCGAGCCGGCCAGTTTGAGCATGGAAATAGCTAGGAATCCTAAGAAAACCCCGGTTTTGCTGTCTAGACAATAGTTGTTTAGACGACTACTATAGAAGGTCTATGAGCGAGGAATCCGACGAAAAGAAGCGCAAATTCGATTCGCAGGAGCAGGAGGTGTATCTCTCGCTTTGGCGGACCTACGACCGTTTGAAGGGGCTCGAAGAGGAGTTGTTCCAGAGTTGGGAGTTAACCTCCCAGCAGTACAACGTGCTTCGGATTCTGCAAGCGGCCGCGCCGAGGCCTGTGCCGACCTTGCAGATATCGACCCGTCTGATCTCCCGGGCCCCGGACATCACCAGGATGCTCGATCGGCTTGGCGAGCGAGGCTTGGTCGGCCGGGTGCGGAGCCAAGAGGATCGCAGAACGGTTTTGGTCGAGATCACGCCACAGGGACTCGAACTTTTGGAAAAACTCCAGGAGCCTGTCAAGTCGCTGCATATTTCGCAGGTAGGGCATTTGAGTCAAGCCGACCGCACGGCTCTGTGCCGATTGCTACAGAAAACACGAAAGCCGCATGAGCCGTCGGATGGCCATTGGTGAGTTTTAACGATTCCAACTGCAAGCAGGTGACCTATGATCCAGTCAGTAGAAAAACCAGATGCAATCGTCATTGGCGGGGGGCCATCGGGTTGCGCCACGGCCACGATTCTAGCCCTGCGTGGCTACAAAGTCACCGTGTTTGAACGGGACCATTTCCCTCGCTTCCACGTTGGAGAATCGCTCATTCCGTTTTGTCACGGGACACTCAAGCGGATTGGATTGCTCGACAAGATGAAGGCGAGCCATTTTACCAAGAAGTACGGCGTGCAGTTTATCAACGAGCATGGCAAGCTGTCGGAGCCGTTCCGGTTCGAGGAGTACGATCCTCACGAGCGCTCGCAGACATGGCAAGTCCTCCGCAGCGAGTTCGATCAATTGCTCATGGAGAACGCACGTGAGCATGGGGTCGAGGTGGTCGAAGGGGCTCGAGTTCTGGACATTGAGCGACAGGGCGATCGGGTCGTTGGGGTCAAGGTCAAGGTGGGAGATGAGCCGGCCAAGGTTGTGCATTCCCAGGTCGTGGTCGATGCGAGCGGACAGTCGTCGCTGCTGATTGATCGCATGAATTTGAGAGAATGGGATCCGGAGCTTAAGAAGGCTGCCGTATGGACTTATTTCAAGGGAGCTAAACGCGAGCCGGGTTTGGATGCTGGTGGAACGATCGTCATTCAGACACAAGGCAAGAAGGGTTGGTTTTGGTACATCCCGCTCCATGACGACGTGGTGAGCGTCGGAGTTGTGGCCGACTTTGACTATCTTTTTAAGAACCGAGACACCAAGGATCCCGAGAAGCTCTTCCAGGAAGAAGTGGCTCGTTGCCCTGGGGTGCAGCCCCGGATTGCGGGAGCCGAGTGTGTCGGCGAATATCGGATCATGAAAGAGTACTCGTACAAGGCTAGCCAAGCGGCAGGCGATGGTTGGGTGCTCGTCGGGGATGCCTTTGGGTTCCTCGATCCACTTTACTCCTCGGGCATTCTATTGGCCCTGGTCTCGGCCCAGATGGCTGGCGATGCGATAGCTGATGCACTGGATGTCAACGATCCATGCGAGGCACGCTTGCGGGCTTGGGAGCCCGAGTATCGCAAGGCGATGGATCGGATGCGGAACTTGGTCCGAGCCTTCTACGACGGCTTGAATTTTGGCCAGTTGGTCCGTAAGCATCCGGAGAAGAAGCACCTGATTACCGACATCTTGATCGGTAATCTTTTCAAGGACGAGGTCGATGAACTTTGGCCACTGATCGACGCGTTACGCGAAGAAGAGATGGCCATGAGCAGCTAGTCTTAGACTGCTTGTTCGGTTGGCAAACTATACGGTGCACGGTACTCTCGGGTGAGCCACTCGTTGGGTGCGTTGCTCCCGGTGAAGACTTCGGCGATGGGATCCAGAGCCAGTGGTTTTCCCATCCATATCGAGTAGTCTTTCACCAAGTTTGCATCGAGGTGTTCGGCGGTACGTTTCCAGGTTTCGACTACCGAGGCGTCAGCACCTTGGGATTGCAGTGAGCCGACGACCTCGGCGCTTGGGGTCTGTTTACCCAATCGCAGGGAGATGTTCCCGAGGTGGCACAAGGCGCTCGACAAGTGACCTTGTTCGATATCGGCATTTAGCGTTTTGTAGTCTCGACTTCGCATCGCGTCGGTGAAGTTCTTGTAGTGGCGTTCATCGCCACCCCCGTTGAATTGCTTGATCGGTTTTCCATCTAGGTCAAAGGCCGTGCCACTGGCGTAGGAAGTCATCACCAGATACCCCTTGGTTCCTTCGACGATGATACCGACGTTTGCACCTTTGTAGTCAGGGGTGGGTAGTCCGCGGACCTCGAAGATCAATTTTCGTTTTCCATAATCGTGCACGACGACTTGGGTGTTGGCCGACTCTCCGGCGTCCTCGTATCCCAGTCGTCCGCCGAAGGACCAGACACGATCGCTGAGTCGGTCTTCGCCTAGTGCCCAGCGGCACAGGTCCATTTGATGGATCCCTTGGTTGCCAAGGTCACCGTTGCCGTACTCCCATTGCCAGTGCCAATCGTAGTGAAACCGCTTGCGGGTCAAGGGTAGAATTTTCGCAGGACCGGACCACAGGTCGTAGTCGACTTCTTTGGGTACTTCGTAGGTGCCACGAGGTCCGATCGAGTCACGGCGTTTGTAGCACAGGCCACGGGAGATGGACACATCGCCGATGCCGCCTGCATGAATGAACTCCATGGCTTCTCGCATGCCTGGGTTTGAGCGGCTTTGGGTGCCGGTCTGCACCATGCGTTGGTGTTTGCGTGCGGCTTGGACGACCCGTCGGCCTTCGAGGACGTTGTGGGAGACGGGCTTTTCGACGTAGACGTCTTTGCCTGCCTGGATGGCCCAGATGGCACCCAGGGAGTGCCAATGATTCGGGGTAGCGATGCTCACTGCGTTGATCGATTTGTCTTCGAGCAGTTTGCGGACGTCTTTGACCCACACGGGCTTTTTGCCACCTTGTTTCTCGGCGGCTTTATCGCAGCTGCGTTGGCCGGCTTTTTCATCGCAGTCGCAGATGTGGGTCACCACCGAGCCGGGTCTGCCTGCAAAGCCATCGATGTGGGATTGACCTCGACCTCCAGCGCCGATGACGGCGACTTGGATCGTATCGTTTGGACCGATCGATGGTGGTTGCTGCTGGGGCTCGTTGGCTTGTGTTTGCTGGGCCTTGAGAGCCAAGGCGGCGGCGGTGGTGAACATGGACTGTTCTAGGAAGCGGCGGCGGGATTGCGAGCTCATGGGAGGAACCTTGTTGGTTTAGGGGTTGAGGATGGTTTACCCGACAGAATTTCGGGAGTGAACTTCGTCGATTGTAAAGGATCCAGCCAGGCATTGCAGCGCGTCAGGATTGTGCAAAGGGTTAAAAAACTCCGACGTCGAGGTTTACTGCGAAAGTTCTAGCCACTGGGCCGCGTTGGTTTTAAACAATTTCTCGATCCGTTCAGCCGGCCATGAGAGATCCCTTAGGCAGATATTCCGCATGCGGCCGAGGGTTGTGCCGGAACCCACGAAATGGGAGCGATCCTCGCTGCGAGGCACACCGTCGGGTCCTACATCCACTTTGCGATCGCCGAGTTGGTAGATGCCCGGTGGCAAACCAGCCGCGCTGATCGCATCGGAGATGATTGCGACCCGATCGTCTCCGAACCAATCGACCCAGGAGTCGAGCAACCACAGCGGCAGGTGGAACCCGTCGGCGATGAGAGTCACTCTCAGGGAGTCTCGCAATGACAGCACGCGGTGAATGATATTATCGTGTCTGGGGACTGTTTGCGGACAGGCGTTGCCGAGGTGGGTAAAGAGGCTCAGTCCTGAGTCGATCGCACATCGAAGCTGATCGATCGATGGGTTGCAATGGCCGGCAGCAACGAGGATCTTTTGGGCGACAAGATACTCGATCCCTTTGCCCGTCGGATCGCATTCTGGAGCTAGAGTCACAAGTTTGAGCCAGCCGTTTGCGGCATGGACAAGCCGTTTGAGATCATCCAGGTTCATCGGTACCGCATGTTGTTTGGGGTGTGCACCCACATATCCTGGTTCAGGGGATAGAAAGGGGCCTTCGAGGTGAATGCCCACGGGCTTACTCGCGTGGCCTCGAGGTTGGCTGTTCGAGGTTTGGCAAAGCCTCGATAGGTTTGCGAGTTTCGAGCAAAGGGAATCAATGCTGTCGGTAATGAGCGTCGGCAGAAAGTGGCTGGTTCGGTCTTGGTCGAGCCAATCCAAGGCGGAGAGCCAAGAGTCTTCTTGGAGATCGGCCTGATTGAAATCGATTCCGCCAATGCCGTTGATTTGAAGATCCACACAGTCGCCCGTTCGAGTCATGATTGTGGGTTAGCTCCGAGTAGTATCGCTGATGGGCCTGTGATGGCGGGAGGAGATTAGGATACCCGATGCATCAAAAAAAACCGGCTGGCTTATCCGATAAGCCAGCCGGTAGATTTTTTAATTGACAAGCAGGAACGTCGACTAGATCAAGTCATTGGCGAACAGATCGTCGAGAAGTCCGACGTTGGACTCTTCTTTGTCTTCTTGAGCGGCATAGCCTGCGAGCAAGCTATCGACGCTGTTGGGATCGACGCCGAGTTTCGATGCCCAGGTTGGGACCGATGAGCGAGCGTTCCAATTGGCTTGAACTGGGGCAGGAACATCGACCATTGTGGCAGCGTCGCTAGTTGCGAAGGTTGTTATCGCAGGGGCAGCTTCGCCTTCACCAGAGCCGTTCGATCCATTGATTCGGTTTACAACCCAAAGGATATCTAGCGGCGAGAGGTAACCGTCTTCGTTCACGTCGACATAGTATTTGTCGCCGGGCAATTCACCTTCGCCACCACCACCGCTGCCCAAGGCTCCGCCACCTTTGGTGTTGACTTGGTTAACCAGGATCAACGCATCGATGGGCGAGACGAATCCGTCGTTGTTGACGTCAAAGCGGTTGAATGGGTTGGTATTGCCTTCACCGCCAGCGGATCCAGAGCCCCCGGTGATGACCAATTCGGCTGGTAGGTAGCTGATTTGGTCATAAGGAACCTTGTTGCGAGGATCGCTGTAGAGGAGCGAATCGTGGAATGGGCTGATGTCGGCCGGATCCGCGACGAACTTCGCGACACCTGGGGTGTTGGCTTTCATTCGGATGCTGAATTGGAGCAGTTCCGAGGTGCCCAGAGGCGAAGCGGAGTCTTGGAACGAACCGACTTCGTTGATCAAACCGGGGATACGGATATCGCCCGACTTGCCGTTGCTGTAACCGTTGGGTCCGGCGGCAAACTCGATTTGGAAGCCCAAACCGTTAGGCGAAGTTTGGACAGCCACCAAGTTGCGATCGTAGAGGATGTCTTGGTAAGCTGCGAACACACCGCTTTGCGAGGTGGGTGATCGGAGATCCTGGACGTATCCTCGGAGCTCGAATTGGCTTCCGGATGCGATCGAAGTGATCGGCTTGCCGTTGAGATCGAAGGCCTTGAGCTGGATCTTCATCTTGTCGTTGAGGGAGGTATCCCCAACTTTCAGGGTCACCGTAGCGGTGGAGGTAAAGCCACGCGTATCGGCGATCGAGTAAGTGAATTGATCCGAGAAGCCCAGGCTGCTGGTGAACGGAACGAATTGGATTCGGTCGTCCGAGGGATTAGTCGTACCGCGGTTGTCGATCGAAACAACACCGTTGGCAGGTTGGGTCACCGAAGTGATTCGAATTGGGCCGGCGGTTCCTACGATATCGTTTGCAAGGACATTGATAAACGATGTGGAGTTCAGGGGCAGTTCTGCAGTGCTGTCATCGACAGCGAATGGCAGTTCGGTTCCCTTGGGAACGACTTCGATCGTCGATCGCAAGTAGCGAACTTGTTCGAGCGGAACAGGAGCGTTCGGTGGGTTGTAAAGGACCACATCGGTGTTTGGCGAATCGTTGGCAGGATCGCCCACGAATTCTGCCAAGCCTGCCGATCGGGCCGTGAAGGTCAGGATTGTCATGAGCGATGGATCTGCGAAGCTAAACGGTGGCTTTTCGGCACCCGTGAAGGCTCCGAGCGAGCGAATCACGCCTGGGACAGATGCCGAACCGGAGATACCGCTGCGATAGGGAGCGACCGGGGCGTTAGCAAAGTCCAAGGTGGTGTTTGCGCCTGGGCTCGACGGCAAGACGATGTTGGAGCTATAGAGCATATCGAGGTACGCTGCATAGACGCCTGGGTTTTGTACCGAGGTTGGAGGTGTTTGACCAGCTCCTCGTTCGGGTCGCAGGTCGTAGGTGTAAACATAGACTTGGAATTGATCCCCTTGGGTCACGCTGGTGACGGGGTTTCCGGCCATGTCTCGGAAACCGAAGCTGAACTCGACATTGTCATCGAGTCGATCGCCTTCGAGGGTATGGACCGTTACGCGAGCGGTCGTCGATTTGCCTTGACCATCGGTGACCGTGTAGGTGAACGATTCAGTTCCACCGAAGCCACGTCGTGGTGTGTAGCGGAGGCTCAGGCCACCGGAGCCGATCGAAACCGCGCCACCTTTGTCCGGGTTGGTGAAGTTGGTCACGACCAAAGATCCGCCGGCACCTTCGATGTCATTCAGGAGCACGTTGAGCGGATAGGAGACCGAGTTGGTCGGCAGGTCGAACGAATCATCCACAGCGACTGGATCGGTGAACTGTAGATTCACATTGACAGTGACGTTGGCCGTTTCTCGTTTACCGGAGGCAAAGACCACGGTGTAGGTGAAGCTGTCTTGGCCGAAGAATCCTCTTGGAGGGGTGTATCGAAGGGTATTGTTTGGACCGATCGAGATGGTGCCACCTTGGGCCGAAGGGCCTGGCAGGACAGCCGAGACCGGATCGTTTGGTGGGAGGAAGTCGTTAGCCAGCACGTCGAAAATGTTCGCTGTACTGTTGCGAGCAACGGTGAACGAATCGTTCTGCAGAATGGTTCGAGGACCATTATTGATTGTGTAGACGTAGTCTTCCACTTCGCCAGCGGCGGTCCGACCCGTCGGTCCGACGTCGCGGGTTTGCGAGAGGCGGAAGCGGGCGAAACCATTGTTCACTGCATTGGCAGGGACCGTAAAGGTCACCAAGTTATCACCTGCAACGGCCGATAGGTTCGAGACGATCTGTTCGCCTGGGTCACCCCAAACTCCGTTGCCATTGAAGTCGATCCAGCCTTGGACAAACGCACCGGCTCCGGTGGTGTTGGTCACGTTGATCCGGATGATGTTCTGATTATCGCCACGGACCAGCGGAGTTAGGAGAGTCACACCATCTTCGTCATTGATGACGTTGCCCGAGGCATTCAGAGGGCCGTTGGTATCATCGCCATTGGCGGTGGAGGTCGGGCGACCGTCGATTTCAGCATCCCAGTTCGTACCTAGTCGGAAACCATCGAACTGGCCGGCCGAGGCTCCGTTGTTGCTGCGAAGTGTTGCGTAAGGAGCAGGAGCATCACCCCAATCGGAGGATTCACGGTTCCCGAAGTCGAAACCGCCCAAAGGTGTCGAACCGTTGTAAACGACGCTGTGGAAGCCGCTGGCAGGGAACGTCTGAACGTAACCCGGTTCGACGACTTCGCGGATCGAGTAGGTACCAGCAAGTGGAGGAGTCAGCAGGTAGGAGCCGTCGGCTTTGGTTAGCGTTGCAGGTTCGCCGACGTCGGGTCGAGCGTCACCATCGAGGTCCAGGTAAATGTAGACACCAGACAGCCCTGGTTCGCCGGCGTCGCGTACTCCGTCGCCATTGATATCCAGCCATTTAAAGCCGGTTGACAGCCCTGAAGGAGCAAAGGATCCGAAGTTGGCGGTGGTTGTCGTGTTGAGAACTACGTTGACCGTTTTGGTTTCTTCGGCGGTGTTCGAGGCCAACCAACCAGTGGGTCGCACGACTCGCAATTTTTGTTGACCGGCACCGGTCAGCAGCGTGTATCTACCGAGCGAATCGGTCGTTGCGCGAGGTTCGCTGTTATCCAGGATGGCATTGTTGTTGGTGTCAGCGTAAACCTGCCAGCCTGCCAAACCCAATTCCCCAGCGTCTTGGCGGGAGTTGCGATTGAAATCGTTGTAGACCACGCCGGTGATTGTCCCGGAGGCTTTGCCCGACGACAGAGCGTAAGCCATATTGATTGCATGGTCGATCGAGCCTCCGACGATACCGGTGCCACCCGTGGCGTACCTGTCTTTGCGGAAGGCGATATCGATGTCATCGGTGGTTCCGAAGATACCATCTGGGCCGACCCCTAGTCGGGAGATCGCGTAGTCGACTCCACCGGAGTCCATGAGTGCCAGGGTGGCATTCGCATTGTTTTGGTGAAGAGCGCCGAAGAAGTGACCAGCTTCGTGACTAGCGGTGTTTCCGACCCCAACCCCGATCATGTCAATCACCGACTTAGAAGCCGATCGAGGGGTCGCATCAGCGGCTTCGTCGAAGAACACCTCTGGCAATACCACGGCGGTTTCTTGTCGGACGAAGTTTCCAATGTCAACACTCTGGGCGATACCTCGGGTAGGAATTCCGAGATCCAGAACACCGCCACCGATGATCACTCGCGATACATTGGGCAGACCCCAGGGGTCCGCATTGTCGCGACTGTTTCTGATTTCAACGTCGAACTCGCCAGGGTTGCCGGTAGTGCCGTAGTAACCATTTCCACCGGTCAATCCTACAGTCCTTTGGAAATTGAATTTGACGCGATTGACGATCGCGTCGATGGTTTGATTGACATCGGCTTCAGTGAACCCAAAGGGGTCGAGAGTATCGAGCAGCGATGGCAAACGAACCGTGCCGGGTGCTCCAAAAATCGAGGTGTCGAGGATTTCACCGTTGAAATCTAGATAGAGAATCTGTTTGGTTCCAACAGGTTCCAATTCATAGGTGCTGCGAGTTGCCCGCATGGTCGAGGTGTAAGTTCCGCCATTGGCACCTCCGAGTCGGACGTAGTAACGGCCCGTCTCGGGTATGACCGTCGCGAACGATCGAGATACAGCAGGGGATGCCTTGAAGGGATTACCTTGAGGCAACAGGGCGTTGACGTTCGAATCAACTCCTATCATTTCGACGCCAGTGCTGTCGGCCATGCTCAAGTCCAGGCCGGCGGCGAACTGCGCAGTGACCTCGACGGAGAAGAAGTCTCCTTTTCGCAAGTCGACTGCGAAGACATCGGTGTCGGGCAAACGAGTGATCGTGTCGGCTTGGAGCTGTCCTCGGACTGTCACGACCTGGAAACCGCCAGCTACGGTCGAGAGAGGTAACAGGTTCGCGGTTGCAGCGGTGTTGTTTGGCTCTCGCTCCGTGCCATCAAAGCCACCGGACTCACCCGATCCGCCTGGTGCTCGGGATCCGCCGGTATTGCCGCCCAAATCAGCCCTGCGGTTGTATTCCGCTTGAGAGATGAAGCTTGGGAGGTCGGCAGTGTACTTGCCGATCTGGGGATACGACAAGCGAGGATCGTCTAGATCCACCGCCATCAACTTTCGATCTTCAAGATTTTCAAGCACGAGGCGTCGCGCCGCGGAACGCTTTCCTCTCGCATTGGCCGATTTGCTCATTTGATCAAAAGCGCGACGTTTTTGCGACATGTTCGATTCC
>CAILTZ010000393.1 GCA_903837255.1 uncultured Pirellula sp.
ACCGTGGAGCCCAAGGAAAAATCCCCTGTTTGGAGGTGAACAAACGGCATTTTTTCACTATATTTAGACCGTGGCAGTCGCCCTGATGCCAGTCGCCCTAGTAGCTCAGTTGGATAGAGCGCGGCTTTCCTAAAGCTGAGGTCACAGGTTCGAATCCTGTCTAGGGTACTCGATGCCCTCGCCGCTAGATTCTCTTGTTTTTGTGGGCTTTGGCCGCTGGGAGATTGCCCAAGCCGTGGCGCTGAAGATGGCAAGCGCAAGCCAGACGCATCCAAACCCTATCAGCCGACGTCGATCGATCGGTTCGCCATCGAGAAACGCTCCGATCCCAAACTGGATCGTCGGCCCGATGTACTGAAACATCCCCATGGCTACCAACGGCACCCGCTTGGACGCCGACGCAAAGAGCAGCAGCGGAATCGTGGTGATGGGCCCCCCCAGTGCAAGCAACCCCATCGTGCCAAGCGTATAACCTTGCGACTGATGAAGCCACGCATTGAGTAGGTACCCCAAAGCCACCGGTGCTAGAATCGCAGTCTCCATCCCCAAACCCGCTACCGCCGATAGCTTGGTCTGCTTCTTGACCACTCCGTACAACGCAAACGAGGAAGCCAAGGTGATCGAGACCCAGATCCGCTGGCTCGAAAAGGAACTAACTACAAGCCCAAGTGCAGCGATACCCACGGCGATCCACTGTGGTCGATTGAGCTTCTCGTGGAAGAAAAGCACCCCAAGCACGACGCTGAACAATGGGTTCATGAAGTACCCGAGACTCGAATCGACGACGGCTTGGTTGAGCACCGCCCAAATGAACACCAACCAATTGATGCTGATGAGCACTGCGGCCAAAGCCGCCAATGCCAGCCGTTTTTTATTGCTCAACGTTTGCCGTATCTCGCCCCACTGGCTGAGCAGACTGATGCATAGCACCAAGGTCAGCAGGGACCACACGATCCGATGGCCGATGATCTCCACCGGATCCTTGACGTTCTTGAGAAGTCTCCAATACAGTGGAAATATGCCCCAGAGAACAAACGCCGCTAGGGCTTGTAAATAGTACAAACTATTTCCCCATCTGATCTGCAAGATGGCCAGCTTGGTAGATCTTTCTCATGGCCTCCAAAACCCCTGCGATGTGGACCGATACCGAGCGCGCTTGCTTGTCGGAGTAATAAAAATCGCCTGGCAAGCTTTCGATGTTGCCGTCGAAGATAATTCCGACCATGGCTCCATCGCGCGAAACGACCGGAGAACCCGAGTTGCCTCCGATAATGTCGGCCGTCGAGACAAAGTTAAACGGTGTATCTGGATTGAGCTTGTCCTTGGCCGCATGCCAACTCTTGGGCAAGACCCATGGATCTTTTTCCAGGTGGACTTTCTCGTGCTCGAAGGCTCCGCCGAGTTTGGTATGGGCCGGCACCTGCTTGCCTTTGCTCTCGTATCCAGAAACCGCTCCATAGGAGAGTCTTAAGGTAAAGGTCGCGTCGGGATAGACCGAATCGCCACCGACAGCGAATTTGGCTTCGGTTACCTTGGCGTAGGCTTGGCGTTCCTGCTCATCGATCGCTTCGGTCGCTTCGCGGATCTTGCGATACTCGGGTTCCATGTCGCGGATCAACTTGACCAACGGATCGGTCGAGTTTTTGATTCCTTCGAGACCTTGCTTGGCAAGCTCTTTGCGGCCTTCGGCGGTCATGAGTTTGGTCCCTGCGATAATGTCTGCGGCTCGGTTTCGAGGGCTCTTGCCGGCCAGAACCGTTTTGACCAGTGGATCGTTGATGCCTCGATCTTCCGCCAAACGCGAAAGCTCGTCGGCCAGCAATGCTCTTTCCAAATCCTCATAGACCGGGACTTCGGAAAACAGCTCTTGTTCGAGCGATTGCCGGGCGCTATCGCGGAACTCGCGAAGCCTCTGCGCGCTGGGCTTGGTATCATCAGAGGCCATCAACACAATCTTTTCGGCAAAGCCGACTAGCTGCGTGCGAAGCGAAGCGGACTTGAGGAGCATTTCGCGGCGCTTGCTTTGGAGGTCTCGGATGGTATCCCAAGCTCCGGCTAGGCCAGCGAGTTTAGGGTCGGCTTTGAGGGTGCTGAAGGTCTCCTGTTCGCTCTTGCGTTTGCCTTCGATATACGAGGGGTCTTGGATACCTGCAAGCATCCCGGTGTAGGCTTTGCGGGAGTTTTGCACACCGAACAGATCATCGCGTCCGCGACGGGTTTGCTCGGGGCCTTCGAGTCCGTATTGCTGCAAAGCGATCTCGCGCCGGCGAAGGAGATTGAGCGTACGCGGCAGGGCCGTATCGCGCTGGTACTCGACGGCATCGGAGGTCAAGATCCGGCGGGTCCGTCCTGGGTTGCCCGAGACGAATACCAAATCCCCGTCTTTGGCTCCGTTGGGATCCATCTTTAGGAAGTGATCGATCTTGGCCGGCTTGCCGTCTTCGTAGACGCGGAACAAGGTCACATCGAGGCAGTAGCGAGGGTACTCGAAGTTGTCTGCATCACCGCCGAAGAAGGCCGATGCGGCTTCTGGAGCCCACACCAAGCGCACGTCGGTGTACTTCTTGTAGCGATACAGGTGGTATCGACCACCACCATAAAGAGTCACCACATCGCTGCGGAGTCCGGTTTTATCGAGAGACTCCTTTTCGATTTCCGCCATCGCAGCTTGGCGAGCCTTGAACGCATCGGCGGGAGCCATCTGGGGCTTGACCGCTTCGTTGACCTTGGCCGTGACATCTTCGATGCTGATGAGTTGGTTGAGTTCGAGATCGGTTGCAGGGATCTCTTCTTCGAGGGTCTTGGCCAAGAATCCGTCTTCGTTGTAGTTGTGTTCGGCCGTCGAGAGCTTGAAAAGGGTGTCGGCTGCGACGTGATGGTTCGTCAGGACCAAGCCGTTGGAGGAAACAAACGAGGCAGAGCCCCCGGAATTGAAACGGACGCTCGATAGCATTACATGATCCACCCAAGCTTGGGTGGGTTCGAATTGGTACTTCGAGGCAAGCTGTTTTTTGGGAAGGGCATTAAAGAGCCACATCCCTTCGTCGGCGCGAGCTTGGCCGGGCAGCAGGCTTGAAGCTATGGCGATGGCGATGGCGTTGGCGGTGGCGAGGGGG
>CAILTZ010000394.1 GCA_903837255.1 uncultured Pirellula sp.
CGCATCGACGTCAAGGTCAGCGTGGTGACCTCGCGACCATCGGCCACAACGCCTTACCTGTCATTTTCGTAGTAAGGAGACCACTGATGCTTCCCCGCAAACGACGGTGCTCGGCATGACCGATGCCCAACCGAGTTGGAAATGACGCTGCTCCGCCGTGACCGTGCCTCAAGGAAGCTGGCCAGCAGGGAGGACGGGCAATCTGGTTTCGATTTCAACGTGGATGAGTTCAGGCAGGCGCGTGTCGTCCGTGAGGAAAGCTTGCCCAAACGAGGGGGTCCATACTCCGGGTTTTCCAGGTTCAATTCGTCTAACCGCAGCATCAAACGGAGATTTTCCGGACTTTCCCCTTTCGGAAGGTAATACCAGCGACTGCAACTGGTTCCCCACAACTCGAACTGACGCCGCACGCTCAAGGCCTCGTCTTCCTGCACCCAGCGGTGACGGAAATAGCGGTGTGCACTCGCTCGAAACCGAAGGAGTTGAGGATACGAGTCACGAGCTCCCGCCCTCCATTACTTGGAGCCGAACGCGTGTCTCCGAAGTGAAGGAATTGATGCCGGTCATCGTTCATGGTTAGAGGCAAGCTACCTTGCTCGCCTTCGTGCCAGTCGCTCCATCGCCGCCGATCCAAACGGAGATATTTCGAGATAGCCGTACGCTGCCTTGGTTGATACCACCGTATAACTGATGACTTGGTTTGCGCTGTCCAGGTGAAGCCCGACAAAGTGCTCCCGCGAATTATCGGGTAGTACTTTTCGGAAACATTCCGCCGCCGTGCTCGGGCCTCGCATGGCTACTGGTGAACGTCGGGGGCCTCGATAAGTCATGTGCAACGAGCGACTGACCGGGGCGCTGCTGGACCGGTTGCCCCACCAGGTTCATATCCTGGAGGTCAATGGCGCAAGCTACCGCCCAAAGACGCCACGGCTCGGCTCAAACGCCGCTGATTCCCTCCTCAGAAAGGGGCAGCGCCCCGGCGCTCTGTCGCCATCGCTTCGCTCTGGCTTCCGGACCGCCGGGGCGCTGCCCCTCTTTATCCCTCTTGACCCAACCTTCCTCCACGCTCTGATTTACCCATGGGTGCCGCACTTTTCTACCGGCTTTTACAAAAGCTGGACGAGGCAGCAAGGCCGAATGGAATCCTGAATGGCCAATTCATTCCCGACGCGAACCCCACCATCATCCAATCATCTTGACACACAGACCGCACTTAAGCACACTACAACGTGCACATAACTCTTCGAAGACAGGCCGTTCACAAAGACTAAAGTATGCAAGGGTTGATATTTATCTCATATCGCCGCTCCGATTCGTTGTGGGCGGCCGGTCCGCTTGGTATGTACCTGCAGCGAGCATTCGGGAAATCCTCCGTGTTTCTGGACGGCACAACGATTCGGCCGGGTGACAAATGGCCGGACAGAATCAAGTCCGCTGTCCAGACCTGCCGAGTATTCCTGCCTTTGGTCGGACACAGCTGGCTTACAGCCAAAGATGACAATGGCACTTTGAAGCTCTGGAAGAGCGATGACTGGGTGCGGCAGGAAATCGTAACAGCTCTGCAACGGAGGATGGATTGTATCATTATTCCGATCTTTTTGGACCAACCGCTGACTATCCTCGACCACGAGCTTCCAGCGGATCTGGCTGGGTTTGGGAAGTATCAAGGCCATGTCGTTCGCGGATCGCACTTAGAGGCTGATATGACGTCGCTAATCCAGCAACTCGGGCGTCATTTGTTAGTCACTCCAAACCCATTCCAAGACGCTGAATATGCGAGACCTAAGGGATCCGCTGAAAGGAAACAGTACGAAAATAGAAAGCGTCTCCTCACGAAGCTGCGGGAGAGCTGGATAGACGGGATGTTGAGCAAGATACTTGAGAGCTCAGAAGCATTTCCTTTTGGCCTAAGTGTTGCGCCTGAAGCCGTGGTCGACGCAAGAGGGGAGTCCCCCACGCCGCTGGGTGATTCCCGCAACATTTTGCAGGTTTTCAACGAACTTGACCGGCAGCTTCTCATTCTTGGCGCTCCCGGTGCAGGGAAAACTGTCCTTCTTCTTCAACTGGCGAAGGCGTTGATCAATGAAGCAGACGATGACCCTCGTTACTCGTTGCCGGTAGTTCTGAATCTATCTTCCTGGGCGGCTAAAAAGCGTAGCTTGAATGAATGGATCGTCGATGATCTCCGTGATACATATCAAGTCCCGACATCTGTGGGGCGCGAATGGGCCGAGCGAAAAGAGCTTATCCTCTTGCTCGAAGGATTGGATGAGGTAAACGAATGCGATCGTGCAGCTTGCGTCGACGCTATTAACGCTCATGTGGCGGATTTTCCTTCTGCCCCGTTGGTTGTCTGCTCAAGGACGGAAGATTACGAGGTGATCGGCAAGCGGCTCCGAACCCAAGGAGCAATAACCTTGCAAGCCATCGATCTCAAGCACTCATACAGCTTTTTGGCCGATTCCGAGTATATCGGGATCCGAAGTATGGCGAGCAGAGAGCCAGCCTTGGAAAGCATGCTTACGAATCCGTTGCTGTTGAATTTGATTCGCAATGCCTACAGAGGCTTGCCAGTCGAGAGAATCGAACTGCCCCAATCCTCGAGTACCCCGTCCGATCGCGTGCACGATATTTTGCGCACCTACGTAGAGCGAAGGTTGGACGAA
>CAILTZ010000395.1 GCA_903837255.1 uncultured Pirellula sp.
CCGGTATGCTCGGTAGGCTCGGTAGGCCCGGCAATTGTGAGCCTCCCTGCTGCAATGGCCCGAGCAGCTTGTTCAACCCCCTGTCAATCTGCTTCTGAGCCGCACCGGCCAAGGCGCTAGTGGCAAGCTGCTGCCCAAGCTGGATCAGCCCATTGCTGTCGAGCTGGGGCCTCGATACCGTCCCCCGAATGGGAATCTGGATCATCTGGCCAGCCAACGGCTGAAGCGCCGGCGTCTTATCCACCCACTCCTTGAGGATCGGAACACCGGCGATGAGCTCCAGACTACCATCAAGCCCCACCGATCCTGAAGTTGTCAGCAACACATCCCCGGCCTGGATCTTCATGTCCTTGTGCATCACTCGACCGCGATCGACGGCAAAGCCAATATCCTGTTCAGGCAACTGCAACCAACTGGTCGCTTGTCCCCCTCCATCGGTCGCTCCCGCGCCACGACGTAAATTGCGTATCTGTGTCACTAAGCCCAAGATCTGATCGGCCAGCGGCCCAGGACCAACGTTGGCTCCATGGACATGCAATCGCCCCTCGACGGTCTGTCGGAACGACTCGGTGGGATAAACCTCCGCGCGATCGATGTCGAGCGTTAGGTTCCCCTGCACGCTCGTCACATCGGCAAGCAGCGGTGTGACGTACTTGAGCCACCCTTGGCACATCTGCCGCGTGATCGCCACATTCTCGATGACCCGCTGCTGTGCTTGGCGTATCACCATGGGCTCGGCAGTTAGATCACCATCGAGATTCCATCGCAAAACTCCTTGGGAAACCGGGATCTCGGCCTTGGACGCAAATCGCCCATTGTCGATCACAAGCGGAATCTCCGCAGAGCCAATATCGATGCCAACCACATTGGCACTGTCCCAGCCGATGCTCGATCGGGCCGATAGAGCATCGGTCCATTTGCGGTTCGGAGCGCTGACCCAGGTAACTTCCAAGGGCTGAGTCTTCTGCCCGGTAGCCACCAGCATCCCACCGGTATAAGGTCGCAGACGCTCGGCAGCTCGGGCAGCATCGTAAGTGATGCTCCCCTGTGATTGAACGATGGTCGAGTCGGCTTGGTGGGTTACTTGCGTTGCCCCTCCGTAAGCTAGCCATTCGGTTTGCAGAAGGATTTGGGGCAACTGCAAAAGCCCATCCGTGAATCGGTAGGATCCATCGAGAGTCGCAACCACCTGAGGCTCTTCCCATAGGACGCTCTCGGGGTTTGCGGCCGCCGAAGTGCTGACGAGTTGGTTGGGATTGCGCGGTTGAAGTGTCGGCTGAGCAGCACGTAGATCCTTGGCCTGTGTCACCAGATGCCACTTGATTTCGCTAGGATCGAGTGTCCAGTCCATCTGGCCGGTGACCTCTCCGGTCAGTCGAACAGGGACGCTATTCGTGGCGGCGGGTTCACTTTGCATCGAAGCCATCATACGGCTCGGGTCGACCCTAAAAGCCGCCTGACCCTTGCGTGTGCCACTTGCTCCTGCGGCTTGGTCCTGAGCTTGTATAGCAAACGAATCGGCGCGAACCAGCAGGTTGTCGACCTTCAAGTTTGCTAAATTGCTGCTATCGAAATTGCCTTGGAATTTCCCGACCATCCTCGATTCTTGCAACGCCGTCGTGCCGCTTACGAGTTGAAACGGTTCTGCGACCCAATCGACCATCGAAACCTCCACGTGCCGATTATCGATCGCTCCTTGGACATCCAACGAGACCATGCCTCCGACGGAAACCCCAGGATCGACTCCTGCGAACATTTGACCTCTTCGTTGCCACCGGTTCATATCGCCGGTGAGCTTGAGCACCATCGGTGCAGCGCTTTGACTGAGCCCCGATGGAGTACCGGAAATCGCGATGGGTTCTAATACCTGGAACTGCAAAGACTCCTGCTCAGACTTTAAACTCGCTTGGATCCGATCCAACTGCAGAATGGTCATCCCATCGAGCTGAGCGACGGTGGTGAATTCGCCATCCCAAGCCGGTTCGTCCAATCGTCCATTAAGAAGCACGATGCGCAAAGGTGTGGTTCGAAGCGATCCGCTGGCTGCCAAGCCGTTCCCTTCGTTGAGCTTCCAAGCCAAAGCAGCCTGTGCCGACCCGGTCAAACTCTCCAGTGGCAAAACAACCCATTGC